>NZ_JBEZHV010000030.1:0-90894 GCF_040650755.1 Streptomyces sp. NPDC048623 | reverse complement strand
CCTGGTCCACGGCCCAGCGGGCCGCACTCCAGGCGAGGGCGTCGTTGAGGTTCGAGCGCCGCTCCGACACCCGCCGGATCTCCTCCGCCAGCACCGCGTGCTTGCTGTCCAGGGCGGGGGCGGCGAGGCGGGTGTAGTGGTCGGTCTTCGCGTTGAGGTGCTCGGAGATGCGGCGGAGTCGGTACTGCTTGGCCAGCACACCGGCAGCCCGGAACTGTGCGCCCGAACCGAGGGCGGTGATCCGCCCGTCGCCGTGGTGCCGGGCGGCACCGGCGGACAGAAGCGTGTTCAGACCCCAGTCCACCCCCAGAGCCACCGTGTGACCGCCGCGCTTCAGCTTCGGGACGGGATGCGTGAAGGCCAGGTCGGCCCGGACACTTCCACCCGCGATACGGAGGATGGGCAGGTGGAGCACCGCGTTCGCCGGAACGGTCGGCGGGAGCGTGATCGGGCAGGCCACCCAGGTCCAGTCCGCATACTTATGCGGGTCTGGACGCGCGGGCAACTGCAACCGCAGCAGAGCCCTTGTCGGCTCGGTCGCGGATCGTTCGATGGTGGCCTGCTGGCCGTCGCACGCGGCGAGCAGCAGCATCCGCGCCGTACGCGGCGACGGTTCCAGCTCAAACGCGTCCGCCGGAAGGCACCCGTGCTCACGCCTGAAGGAGACGATCTGCCGGGTACGGGAACGGATCACGCTCGACGGCAGATGCTCCCCGCCGGGAATCGCCTCCCGCGTCGTGTCCCACTCCTCGGGGGTGCGCTTGTCCGGGTCGGCGGGCCAGGCGGCCAGCACCCCGGCCACCAGATCGGCACGCCACTTCACCGACCGCAGTGCACGGCCCGCCTGCTCCTGGGCCATGCGCACGATCCGGTCGTTCACCCGCACACCCTCGGCCGGGGTGACGGCCCAGCCCAGGCGACGCAAAGCCATCCACGCATTCGACGGCAGTCTCTTCCCGCCCGCGTCCACCCCGGAGGCGAGCGCATCGACGTCGGCAGAGTTCCAGTGCCCGGACAGCAACGCCCCGGCCATGCCCGCCACCAGATCGGCGCACCAGCCCACCCGTTCCGCCAAAGCGGCGGCGGTGAGGACAACACCGGTCTTCTCGTCCACGCCCGACCGGAGCAGGAGACGAGCGCAGGCGGTACGGGCCGTCTCCCCGTCACCCAGCGGCAGCTTCCGGCCCACCCGCACCCCCTCCCCAGGCCCCTGGTGCCGTCACCCGATCAACGACAGCACCACGGAAAGGTCACACATTCGGCCCGCGAACCCACGAACGACACCGACGCCCCCATGCGTACACGGCATCCGACAGACAAACAGCACATCACTGAAGATCCCAAAGGAAACAGGTGAGCCTATGCGTGCCGGGCCCGATGATCACACCTAGGAGCACCCGCGGACCGCTCGCGGCGCCACCCGCGAACCACGCCGGGAACAAAAAGTACGACTTTTATGTCACAGACTCTTGAATACGTCGTACTCAATGGGTTTCATGAGCGCGACGGATCGATGTCGAAGAAGACAGCGAGGCACCACCCATGAGCACCACCCCCCACACCGCGGCGGCGACCGGCCGTCCGCCGGTCACCGGCCGCCCCCCGGTCGTCGTCGTGATGGGCGTCGCCGGGACCGGCAAGACGACCATCGGTCCGCTGGTCGCCGAGGCGCTCGGCCTCCCCTACGCGGAGGGCGACGACTTCCACCCGGCGGCCAACGTGGCCAAGATGTCGGCCGGAATCCCGCTCGACGACCGGGACCGCGAGCCCTGGCTCGACGCGATCGGTGAGTGGGCGCACGGCCGGGCCGGGCTCGGCGGGGTGGTGTCCAGTTCCGCGCTCAAGCGGGTCTACCGGGACCGGCTGCGTGCGGCCGCCCCGGGCGTGGTCTTCCTGCATCTGACCGGGGACCGGGAGCTGATCGAGCGGCGGATGGCGGCCCGCAAGGGCCACTTCATGCCGACCGCGCTCCTCGACTCCCAGTTCGCCACCCTGCAGCCGCTGGGTGAGGACGAGGCCGGCGTCGCCGTCGACGTCTCGGGCACCCCCGAGGAGATCACCGCCCGGGCCGTCGCCGCGCTGCACCGGCTCACCACCTGCCCCACCTCCGCCTGACGGACCCCCGTCCGCCACCTGACGGACCCCCGTCCCCTACGGCCCTGTCCCGTACGGCCCCGGGCCTCCCCCACGGCTCCTGAAGGCCCCGGACCCTCAAGGCCCCGGACCCGCGCGGCCCCCCGCCGCGCCGGGCCCGACCGTCCCCCTGCCCCCCCCTGACCCCCAAGGGACCCACCGTGACCAGTCTCAGCGTCGAGATCCTGGCAGCGGATGCCGTCGAACCGATCACCTCGGCGGGCAACGCCCAGCTCGGTATCGCCGTACTCGCCGGCATCGCCGTCATCGTCGTGCTCATCACCAAGTTCAAGCTGCACGCCTTCCTGGCCCTGACCATCGGGTCGCTGGCGCTCGGCGCGTTCGCGGGTGCCCCGCTCGCGGACACCATCAAGTCCTTCACCACCGGACTCGGCAGCACCGTGGCCGGTGTCGGCGTGCTGATCGCCCTCGGCGCGATCCTCGGCAAGCTGCTCGCCGACTCCGGCGGCGCGGACCAGATCGTCGACACGATCCTCGCGAAGGCGAGCGGCCGGGCCATGCCGTGGGCGATGGTCCTGATCGCCTCCGTGATCGGACTGCCGCTGTTCTTCGAGGTCGGCATCGTGCTGCTGATCCCGGTGGTGCTGATGGTCGCCAAGCGCGGCAACTACTCGCTGATGCGGATCGGCATCCCGGCCCTCGCCGGTCTGTCCGTGATGCACGGCCTGATCCCGCCGCACCCCGGCCCGCTGGTCGCGATCGACGCGGTCGGCGCCAACCTGGGCGTCACCCTGGCCCTCGGCCTGCTCGTCGCGATCCCGACCGTGATCATCGCCGGTCCGGTCTTCTCGAAGTACGCCGCCCGCTGGGTGGACATCCAGGCCCCGGACCGGATGATCCCGGCCCGTAACTCCGACGACCTGGAGAAGCGCCCCGGCTTCGGCATCACCGTCGCGACCATCCTGCTGCCCGTCGTCCTGATGCTGGTCAAGGCGCTCGTCGACATCGTGATCGACGACCCCGAGAACGGCGTGCAGAAGGTCACCGACGTCATCGGCTCGCCGCTGATCGCCCTGCTCGCGGCCGTCATAGTCGCCATGTTCACGCTGGGCCGCGCGGCCGGCTTCACCAAGGAGCGCCTGTCGTCCACCGTCGACAAGTCGCTCGCCCCGATCGCGGGCATCCTGCTGATCGTCGGCGCCGGCGGCGGCTTCAAGCAGACCCTGATCGACCTCGGCGTCGGCCAGATGATCCTGGACTTCTCCAAGGACTGGTCCGTCCCGGCCCTGCTGCTCGCCTGGCTGATCGCGGTCGCGATCCGGCTCGCGACCGGCTCGGCGACGGTGGCGACGATCTCGGCGGCCGGCCTGGTGGCCCCGCTCGCCGAGGGCATGTCGACCGGTGAGGTCTCGCTGCTCGTCCTCGCGATCGGCGCCGGTTCGCTCTTCTTCAGCCACGTCAACGACGCCGGTTTCTGGCTGGTGAAGGAGTACTTCGGGATGAACGTCGGCCAGACGATCAAGACCTGGTCGGTGATGGAGACGATCATCTCGGTGGTCGGCATCGGGTTCGTGCTGCTGCTGTCCCTGGTGTTGTAGCCCGCACCCCCTCAGTCACGCGGGCCGGTCGTTCCCCCCACGACCGGCCCGCGTTCCTTTGTTCCCCGCCCCGCCGGACCACCGCCCCCGTCAGCCGACCGCCTCGGCCGCCGCCCGGCCCGCCGCCCGGCCCGAGAACAGGCAGCCGCCGAGGAAGGTCCCCTCCAGGGACCGGTAGCCGTGCACGCCCCCGCCGCCGAAGCCGGCCGCCTCGCCCGCCGCGTACACACCGGGCAGCGGCTCGCCGCTCGCCGTGAGGACCCGCGAGGAGAGGTCGGTCTGGAGGCCGCCGAGGGACTTGCGGGTCAGGATGTTGAGACGTACGGCGATCAGCGGGCCGGCCTTGGGGTCGAGGATGCGGTGCGGCGCGGCCGTACGGATCAGCTTGTCGCCCAGATAGCGGCGGGCCCCGCGGATCGCCATGACCTGGAGGTCCTTGGTGAAGGGGTTGGCGATCTCCCGGTCGCGGGCGGTGATCTCGTGGCGCAGCGCGGCCTCGTCGATCAGGTCCTCGCCGGTGATCCGGTTCATGCCGCGCACGAGGGCGCCGAGGTCGCGCTCGACGACGAAGTCGGCGCCCTTGTCCATGAAGGCCCTGACCGGGCCGGGGACGTCGGCGCGGGCGCGGCCGATGACGTCGCGGACCGACTTGCCGGTGAGGTCGGGGTTCTGCTCGGAGCCGGAGAGCGCGAACTCCTTGCCGATGATCTTCTGGTCGAGCACGAACCAGGTGTGGTCGTGGCCGGTGCGCATGATGTGTTCGAGGGTGCCGAGGGTGTCGAAGCCGGGGAAGAGCGGCACGGGCAGCCGTCTGCCGGTCGCGTCCAGCCAGATCGAGGACGGGCCGGGAAGGATGCGGATGCCGTGCTTGGCCCAGATGGGGTTCCAGTTCTCGACGCCCTCGGTGTAGTGCCACATCCGGTCGCGGTTGACGTGGTGGGCGCCGGCGTCCTCCGCGATGCCGAGCATCAGGCCGTCGACGTGCGCGGGGACGCCCGAGAGCATCCTGGCGGGCGGGGTGCCGAGCCGCTCGGGCCACTGCTTGCGCACCAGGTCGTGGTTGCCGCCGATGCCGCCGGTGGTGACGATCACCGCCTGGGCGCGGTACGAGAACTCCCCGGCGACCTCGCGGCTGCTGGCGGTGCCGCGCGGGGCACCGGAGGGGGCGAGGACCTCGCCGGTGACGGTGTCGACGGCGCCCGCCGTGCGGGCCAGGCCGGTCACCCGGTGCCGGAAGCGGAAGCGGACCAGGCCGCGGGCGACGCCCTCGCGGACCAGGCGCTCGAAGGGGGCGACCAGGCCGGGCCCGGTGCCCCAGGTGATGTGGAAGCGGGGCACCGAGTTGCCGTGCCCGTTCGCGTCGTAGCCGCCGCGCTCGGCCCAGCCGACCACCGGGAAGAAGCGCACGCCGAGCCCGTGCAGCCAGGCGCGCTTCTCGCCGGCGGCGAAGTCCACGTACGCCTCGGCCCAGCGCCGCGCCCAGGCGTCCTCCTCGGGCCGGTCGAATCCGGCCGTGCCCATCCAGTCCTGGAGGGCCAGCTCGTGGCTGTCGCGGATCCGCATCCGGCGCTGCTCGGGCGAGTCCACGAGGAAGAGGCCGCCGAAGGACCAGTGCGCCTGGCCGCCGATCGACTGCTCGGGTTCCTGGTCGATCAGCAGGACCGAGCGGCCGGCGGCGGCCAGTTCGGCGGTGGCGGCGAGACCGGCGAGGCCGGCCCCGATGACGATCACATCGGCGTCGTACGGCTCATGAGGCATGCACCGCATCTTGGATACACCGATGTATCCAGTCAACGTCTGGCAGAGGTTTCGTTCCCGTCCGGATCTTTCGGCGACGGTGCTTTGATGGGCGCATGAGCGCTGAGGACGAGGTACTCGACGTCGTCGACGAGCAGGACCGGGTGATCGGGCAGGCACCGCGCGGCGAGGTGTACGCGCGGGGGCTGATCCACCGCTGCGCCTTCATCCAGGTGCGGGACGCCCAGGGGCGGATCTTCGTCCACCGCAGGACCCCCACCAAGCTGGTCTTCCCCTCCCTGTACGACATGTTCGTCGGCGGGGTCGTCGGCGCCGGCGAGTCGTACGACGCCGCCGCGCTGCGCGAGGCCGAGGAGGAGCTGGGCGTGTCCGGGCTCGCGCAGCCCGTGCCCGTATTCACGTTCCTGTACGACTCCGGGGGCGTGGCCGGCAAGTGGTGGTCGGCGGTCTACGAGGTGCGCTGCGACCTGCCGGTGCGGCCTCAGGCCGAGGAGGTGGCCTGGCACGCCTTCCTCACCGACGAGGAGCTGACCGCGCGGCTCGGCGAGTGGGAGTGGGTGCCGGACGGCCTCGCGGCCCACCAGCGGCTCCTCGCGCAGCGGGGCCGTTAGAGTGCCCTGGTGAGCGACTTCGTACAGAGTCTGCGGCTGTGGTTCGCGCCGCGGCGCCTCCGGGAGGAGGGCGAGACCCCCGACTACCGCTTCTCCCTGGCCAACGAGCGGACCTTCCTCGCCTGGCTCCGGACCGCACTGGCGCTCATCGGCGGCGGTTTCGCCGTGGACCAGTTCCTGCCGGACCTGCGCTGGGGCGTCCGGGTCGGACTCGCGCTCTCGTTGCTCGCGGCGGGTGTGCTGTGCGCGCTGCGGGCCGTGAACCACTGGGTGCGCTGCGAGCGGGCGATGCGACGCGGCGAGGACCTGCCGGTCTCCCGGTTCCCGACGGTGCTGAGCCTGTTGGTGGCGGTGGTCGCGCTCGCGATGGTGGTGGTCGTGCTGTTCGGCTGGGCCGGGCGGTGACCGGAGCGGGGACCGGATCCGCGAGGCCCGCCGCGGACCGGGACCCGGGGCTGCAGCCCGAGCGGACGCGCCTCGCCTGGCGGCGCACCACGCTCTCGGCCACCGTGGTGGCGATCCTCGCGGGCAAGCAGGCGATCCGCGACGAGGTGACGGCCACCGGTGTGGTGGCGGCGGGCCTCTCGGCCCTGGTGTGGGTCGGCTTCCTGGCGGTCGCGCACCGCCGGATCCAGTCGCTCGGCGCGGCCCGGCCGCGCGTGCTCTCGCACCGGGGCGCGCTGCTCGCGGTGGTGTGCACGGTGGCCTTCGCAGGGTTCGCGGTCGCCATGGTGCTCTGACCCGGGGCTTCACGCAGCGCCCGGGACCAGGGCCTGTGCGGCGGATCAGGGCCTACCCTGAGGAGGTGGGGGATTCGACCTCTCGCGGAGGCGGAGTCATGAGCCTTCCCCATCATGAGCACCCCACCACCCACGCGCACTCCCACGGCCCCTCGTGCGGCCACACCGCCGTCCCGCACCGTGACCATGTCGACTACGCCCACGACGGGCATCTGCACCGCGAGCACGCCGGGCACTGGGACGAGTGCGAGCCCACCTCGCACGTCCCGCACACCCACCCCGCCCACATCCACGGGCCGGACTGCGGGCACCAGGGCGTGGTGCACGGCGACCACGTCGACTACCTGCACGACGGGCACCGGCACGCGGCGCACGGGAACCACTGGGACGACCACTGACCGGGACCCCAACTTCCCCCGGATCCCCGCCGAATGGCACTCTTCCCCTGTCCGATTCGGGCTCTCATCCGGGGGATTCCCTTTGTCTGCCACCGATCCTTACGTGGTCGCTCTCGCGCCGCACGTCCACGCCTTCGTCCAGCCCGACGGGGGCTGGTGCCTGAACAACGCCGGGTTCGTCGGCGATCCCGGCGGCGGCGAGACGCTGCTCGTCGACACCGCCGCCACCGAGCGCCGGGCCCGGCTGCTGCGCGCGGCCGTGCTCGACGCGGGGCTCGCACTGCCGCGCACCATCGTCTCCACCCACCACCACGGCGATCACACCTACGGCAACGGGGTGTTCCGCCCCGAGGCCCGGATCGTCGGGCACGCCAACTGCCGGGCCGAGCAGCTGGCCGCCGGGCACCAGCTCCATCTGCTGTGGCCGCAGACCGACTTCGGCGCGGTGGAGATCCTGCCGCCGGAGCTCACGTACACGGACGAGCTGACGCTGTACGTCGGCGAGACCGAGGTACGGGTGATCCACCCGGGCCCGGCGCACACCACCGGCGACTCGGTCGTCCATCTCCCCGCGCAGGGCGTGGTGTTCACCGGTGACCTGGTGTTCAACGGCGGCACGCCGTTCCTGCCGATGGGTTCGCTCGCCGGTTCGCTGCGCGCCCTGGAGGTGCTGCGCTCGCTCGGCGCGGCCACGGTGGTGCCCGGGCACGGGCGGGTCACCGACCCCTCCGCGTACGAGGCGACCGAGCGCTATCTGCGCTGGGTGCAGGAGCTGGCGGCCGAGGGGTACGCGAAGGGGGACCCGCCGCTGGAGACGGCGCGGGCGGCGGAGCTCGGCGAGTTCGCGGCCTGGCAGGAGAACTACCGGCTCGTCGCCAATCTACACCGGGCGTACGCGGAGCTGGACGGGCTGCCCGACGGGCATCCGCTCGACCCGGCCGCGGTGTTCGGCGACATGGCCGCGATGAACGGCGGCATGCCGGTCGCCTGCCACGCGTAACCCGGCCTCGTACGGCGGCGTCACCAGCGGGCCGGGCGCCACTCCGGGTCCGCCGCCCGCATCGCCGCCGCGTCGTCGCGGTCGCGGTACCGGCCGTCGTCCTCCGCCCAGCGGCGGTGGAGGTCGGCGAGCCGGTCCCGGTCGAGCTCCACGCCGAGGCCCGGGGTGTCGGTGACGGCGAGCCGGCCCGAGCGGAAGACGGGGGCGGTGGTGACGACGTCCTCGGACTGCCACGGGTAGTGGGTGTCGCACGCGTGGTGGAGCGCCGGGAGGGTCGCGGCGACCTGGGTCATGGCGGCGAGACTGATGCCCAGGTGGGTGTTGGAGTGCATGGAGAGCCCGATGCCGTACGTGCGGCAGAGCGCGGCGACTTCGCGGGTGCGGTGCAGCCCGCCCCAGTAGTGGTGGTCGCAGAGCAGGATGCGTATCGCCCCGCGCGCGAGGGCCTCGGGTACCTCCTCGACGGTGGTCACGCACATGTTGGTGGCGAGCGGCACGTCCGTGCCGGCGGCGACCTCGGCCATCGCGGCGGTGCCGGTGGCCGGGTCCTCCAGGTATTCGAGGACGTCGCCGAGCTCGCGGGCGACGGCGAGCGAGGTGGGCACGGACCAGGCGCCGTTGGGGTCGAGGCGCAGCGGGCGGCCGGGGAAGGCCGCGGCGAGCGCGCGGATCGCGGCGATCTCCCGGTCCGGTGCGAAGACCCCGCCCTTGAGCTTGAAGGAGCCGAAGCCGTGGAGCTGCTCGAAGCGGCGGGCCTGCTCGACGAGGCCGGCCGGGTCGAGCGCCTCGCCCCAGGGGTCGGCCGGGTCGGGCCCGGCGCCGGGGTGGGCACCCCACTTGTAGAAGAGGTACGCGCTGTACTCGACCTCGGCGCGGATCCGGCCGCCGAGCAGGGCGTGGACGGGCAGTCCGAGGCTCTTGCCGAGGGCGTCGAGGCAGGCGGTCTCGACGGCGGAGACGACGGAGAGGCGCAGTTTGCCGGCGGTCTGGACGCCGCGCAGTCCGCCGGCGTCGACCCGCCCGTCCGTGTCCTTCTCGGCCGCCGCGCCGCACACCTCGGCGGCCAGCGCGAACAGTCCGTTCACATCCGTGACCGAGCGGCCGGGCAGGGCCTCGGCCAGCGGGCGCGCCAGGTCCAGGTACCTCGTGTCACCGTAGGTCTCGCCGAGTCCGGTGACCCCGCCCGCGGTGACCACCTCCACCACGAGGCGCGGGGTGTACGGCTGGTGGACGCCCTGGGTGTTGAGCAGCGGCGGGTCCTTGATGAGGACGGGGGTCAGGCGGACGTGATCGATGCACAGCGCCGGATTCATATGTGAACCATATTCACGGCCTCGCACGGCACACCAGAGGCGTGCGGCAGGTTTCCGGGGTTGACGCGGATCACTCTGGACGACATACCGACTGGTCGGTCATCATGAGCGACGACGCCGAATCCGGAGGTACGCCCGCATGAGTCCCACTTCCCCACCCGGTCTCGACCCCGAGGCGCTGCGCCGCTTCCTCGACCGCGAGCGGCCCGGCCTCGTGGCCGGCCCCCTCACGGGCCGGCTGATCGAGGGCGGGCGCTCGAACCTCACGTACGTCGTGACCGACGGCAGCGCCCAGTGGGTCGTACGCCGTCCGCCGCTCGGCCATGTGCTGGCCACCGCGCACGACATGAAGCGCGAGCACCGGGTGATCAGCGCCCTGCACCCCACCGCCGTGCCGGTGCCCGAAGTGGTGCTGCTGTGCGAGGACGAGTCGGTGCTCGGCGCGCCGTTCTACGTCATGGAGTTCGTGGCGGGCACCCCGTACCGCTCGGCCGCCGAACTCGCCCCGCTCGGCCCGGAGCGCACCCGCGCCGCCGTCCTCGGGCTCGTCGACACCCTGGTCGATCTGCACGCCGTCGACCCCGCCGCGGTCGGGCTCGCGGACTTCGGGCGCCCCGAGGGCTTCCTGGACCGGCAGCTGCGCCGCTGGGGCAAGCAGCTGGACGCCTCGCGGGGCCGCGAACTGGCCGGCATCGACGAGCTGCACGCGGCCCTCGGCCGCGGGCTTCCCCAGTCCCCCGCACCGACCGTGGTCCACGGCGACTACCGGCTCGACAACGTCCTGATCGGGGCGGACGACCGGATCAAGGCGGTCCTGGACTGGGAGATGTCCACCCTCGGCGACCCGCTCACCGACCTCGGCCTGCTCGCGATGTACAGCACGCCCCTCGACGTGCCGGACTCGCCCGTCTCCACCACGGCGAGCGCCGCCGGCCACCCCACCGTCGCCGAGCTGGTCGAGCGCTACGCCGCCCGCTCCGGCCGCGACGTCGGCGCCCTCTCCTGGTACACGGCCTTCGCCTGGTTCAAGCTCGCCGTGATCCTGGAGGGCATCCACTACCGCTACACCCTCGGACAGACCGTCGGCGCCGGCTTCGACCGGATCGGCGAACTCGTCCCCGTCTTCATCGAGCACGGCCTCACCACCCTTCAGGAAGGCTGATCCGCCATGGACTTCGCGTTCGACGCCCGCACCGAGGAACTGCGGGCGAAACTGCTCGCCTTCATGGACGAGCACGTCTACCCGGCCGAGGCCGTGGCCGAGGAGCAGCGGGCCCGGCTCGCCTCCCCGTGGGACACCCCCGCGATCGTCGAGGAACTCAAGGCCGAGGCCAAGAGCCAGGGCCTGTGGAACCTCTTCCTGCCCGACGAGGAGTACGGCGCCGGGCTCACCAACCTCCAGTACGCGCCGCTCGCCGAGATCACCGGCCGCAGCCCCCAGCTCGCCCCCACGGCCCTCAACTGCTCGGCCCCCGACACCGGGAACATGGAGGTGCTCGCCCAGTTCGGCGACGAGGCGCAGAAGAAGCAGTGGCTGGAGCCGCTGCTCTCCGGCGACATCCGCTCGGCCTTCGCCATGACGGAGCCCGAGGTGGCCTCCTCCGACGCCACCAACATCGAGACCCGGATCCGGCGGGACGGCGACTCGTACGTCATCGACGGGCGCAAGTGGTACATCTCCGGGGCGATGGACCCCCACTGCCAGATCTTCATCGTGATGGGCAAGACCGACCCCGACGGCCCGGACATCCGCCGCCAGCAGTCGATGATCCTGGTCCCCCGCGACACCCCCGGGGTCGAGGTGCGCCGCGCCATGCGGGTGTACGGCTACGAGGACCACTACCACGGCGGTCACGCCGAGGTGGTCTTCGACGGGGTCCGGGTCCCGGCCGCGAACCTGATCGGCGAGGAGGGCAGCGGCTTCGCCATCGCCCAGGCCCGGCTCGGCCCGGGCCGCATCCACCACTGCATGCGGCTGATCGGCATGGCCGAGCGGGCGGTGGAGCTGATGTGCCGGCGTGCCGTGTCCCGTACCGCCTTCGGCAAGCCCCTCGCCCAGCAGGGCGTGGTGCAGGGCTGGATCGCCGACGCCCGGGTGAGCATCGAGCAGCTGCGGCTGCTGGTCCTGAAGACGGCCTGGCTGATGGACACCGTCGGCAACCGGGGCGCGCACACCGAGATCCAGGCGATCAAGATCGCCACCCCGCGGACGGTCGTCGACATCATCGACAAGGCGGTCCAGCTGCACGGCGCCGGTGGCGTCTCGCAGGACTTCCCGCTCGCCGAGCTGTGGGCCGCGGCCCGCACCCTCAAGCTCGCCGACGGCCCGGACGAGGTGCACCAGCGCTCGCTCGCCCGCCGCGAGATCAAGCGCTACCTGTAGGGCCGGACGGGCCCTGCGTCCTTACGGGCGCAGGGCCCGCAGCAGGAGGTCGGCCAGGTGGTCGGCGACCTGCTGCGGGGTCAGCGGCCCGTCCGGGCGGTACCAGGTCGACAGGTGGTGGACCGAGCCGAAGTGGTAGTCCACCACCAGGTCGGCGGGGGTCGCGGTGGAGAACACCCCGGCCCGCTGCCCCTCCTCGATCAGGGCGCGGAAGCGCTCGTGGTAGTGCCGCCGCTCGGTCCGCACCTGCTTGTTCTTCTCCGGGCTCAGATGGTGCATCGAGCGGAAGAAGATCGAGGCGTCGTCCAGGTTGTCGATGGTGGTGACGACGACGTCCGCGGCGGCGTCCCGCAGCCGCTGCTCCACCGGGGCGTCCGCGCCCGCGAAGGCGTCGAGCCGCTCCTGCTGGAGCCGCAGGACCCGGGAGTACACCTCCTGGAGCAGGTCCTCCTTGGAGCCGAAGTAGTGGTAGAGGGCGCCCTTGGTGACACCCGCCGCCTCCACGATCTCCTGCACGGAGGTCCGGTCGTAGCCCTGCTCGGCGAAGAGCCGGGTGGCGGCGGCGAGGAGCCTCTGGGGGACGGGCACCCCGTTCCCCTCCGTCGTCCTGGCCATGCTGCGCCGCCTTTCGTCCATGCGTCCGCTCACTTGCTCACGTGCTCACTTGCTCACTTCGGGGACCGCAGGTCCCGCCTGAGGATCTTCCCACTTGTCGTCTTGGGCAGCTCCGGCAGGATCTCGACCTCGCGCGGGTATTTGTACGCGGCGAGCCGCTCCGCGCAGTACGCGGACAGTTCGGCGGGCTCCGCGACGGCGCCCGGGCGCAGGCTCACGTACGCCTTCACGGTCTCGCCGCGGTAGGCGTCGGGGACCCCGACGACGGCCGCCTCGCGCACCGCCGGGTGGGTGTAGAGGACGTCCTCGACCTCACGCGGCCAGACCTTGAAGCCGGAGGCGTTGATCATGTCCTTCTTGCGGTCGACGACATAGAGCCAGCCGTCCGCGTCCATGAACCCGATGTCGCCGGTGCGCAGCTCGCCGTCGGGGAAGGCGGCGGCGGTGGCCTCGGGCAGCCGCCAGTAGCCGGGGACGACCTGGGGGCCGCGGACGGCGATCTCGCCGTGGGTGCCGAAGGGCACGTCGGCGCCGGTCTCGTCGACGATGCGGACGATGGTGTCGGGGCCCGGCACGCCGACCGAGAGGGTGCCGGAGGCCGGGTCGACGGGCGCCTCGTGCTCCGGCGGTACGGAGGCGCAGGGCGCAGTGCACTCGGTGAGGCCGTAGCCGTTGCGCAGATAGGGGCCGAAGCCGGCCCGGAACTTCTCGACCAGGGCGGGCGGCACGGGCGCGCCGCCGGAGGAGATGACCAGGAAGGACGAGAAGTGGTCGGGGGTGGCGGCCGGGTGGGCGGCGAGCGCCATGAAGGCGGTGGAGGGGCCGACCGTGTAGGCCGGGCGGTGCTCCAGGAAGGCGTCGAGGACGACCCCGGCCTCGAAGCGGTACGAGAGGACGAGGGTGCCGCCGTTGGCGAAGCAGGCGCCGAGCTGGCAGACCAGGCCGGTGATGTGGAAGAGCGGGGCGAGGACGAAGTAGCCGGCGCCGGGCGGGACCGGGTGGCCGGTGCGCTGGCGTTCGGCGTTGTGGACGATGCCCCGGTGCAGATTGAGGGCGCCCTTGGGGGTGCCGCTGGTGCCGGAGGTGTAGCTGATCAGGGCGATGTCGTCGGTGCCGGGCTCGCGGCCCTCCGGCGCCGGGTGCCCGGCGCGGGCCACGGCGAGCAGGTCGTCGGCGTGGGCGGGCACGGGCTCTGTGGGCACGGGCTGCGTGGGTACGGGCGCCGTGGGCACGGGCTGCGTGGGTACGGGCGCCGTGGGCACGGGGTCGAAGCCGAGGACCCGAGGGTCGTCGCGGGTCTGCAGCTGCCGCTCGTCGGCGGTGAGGGCGACCGTGACCCCGGCCTCGGCGGCGGTGGCGCGGACATGGCCGGCCCAGGCGCGGTCGGAGCAGACGACGGCGCGGGCGCCGGAGTCGCGCAGGGCGTGGCCGACCTCGGCCGCCTTGTACATGGGGTTGAGCGGTACGACGGCGGCGCCGGCCTTCCAGGCGCCGAGCAGGGCGAGCACGAAGTGCGGGCTGTTCTGCAGCATGACCGCGACCCGGTCGCCGCGCCCGACGCCGCGGGCGGCGAGGTGGCCGGCCACGGAGTCGGAGAGGGCGTCGGCCTCGGCGTACGAGAGGGTGGCGTCGAAGTAGACGAGCGCCGGGTGGCCGGGGGTGCGGGCGACTGCGGCCCGGAATGCGTGCAGCACGGTGGGCGGCGGGTCGATCGGGGCCCGCTGGGCCTCGGTGAGCCGGCCGAGCCAGGGCCTGGCGGCGTAGATGGAACTTTCGGCGATCGAGCCCTCGGCGGCCGAACGGTCGGCGGCCGAACCGTCGCCGGCGGTGGTCTGTGCGGTCATGCGCCCGCTCCCTCCCACTTCTGCTGGATGTGGTTCATGGTGCCGAGCCAGCGCTCGGGGTCGCCGGCCCGGGCCTGGTAGTAGGCGCCGACCTCGGGATGCGGCAGGACCAGGAAGCGGTCCTCGGCCATGGCCTGGAAGAGCGCGTCGGCGACGTCCTCGGGCTCGATGGCGGTGGGGGCGAGCACGAGTTCGCCGGCCGAGCCCGCCGCGGTCAGCATGTCCGTACGCACGCCCTGCGGGCAGATCGCGTGGACCTTGAGGCCGCGGTGGCGGTAGGTGAGCGAGAGCCATTCGGCGAAGGCGTACGCGCCGTGCTTGGAAACGCTGTAGGGAGCGGCGCCGACCATGGTGAGCAGTCCGGCGGCGGAGACGGTGGAGACGAAGCGGCCGCTGCCGCGCTCCAGCCAGTCGGGCAGCAGGGCGCGGGCGGCGCGGACATGGGCCATGACGTTGACGTCCCAGGCGGCGGCCCAGACGTCCTCGGCGGCGAAGGCGTCGCCGGGCGAGGCGAGTCCCGCGTTGGCGCACCACACGTCGATCCGGCCGCCGAGGGCGGCGCGGGCCTCCTCGACGACGGCGGAGGCGTCGCCGGGCACGGCGAGCGCGCCGATCTCCTCGGCGGCCGCCTTGGTGCGGTCCGGGTCGAGGTCGTTGACGACGACCCGGGCGCCCTCGGCCGCGAACCGCCGGGCCAGTGCGGCACCGATGCCGCCCGCCGCACCCGTGACGACCACTCCCGCGCCCCGCACCGTACTCATCCGGCCCACCTCTCCGTTCGGCTGTGCGGGCAGACTAACCGGTCGGTATGGATGGGGGAAGAGACCGGACCGAGGCGGGACGGTACGCCTCGTTCCGCGCGGGCCGGTCCGGCGCTAGCGTGCGGGGCCATGTCAGGGAAGGCGATCAGGGAGGAATCCTCATGAGCCGTACGAACCTGTCCGGACCGTCCAGGCGCGGGCTGCTGGCCGCGAGCGGCGCCGTGGTGGCCGCGGGTGCGGTGGGGGCCGGGGCCCGCCCGGCGGCCGCCGACACGCCGCCCGGCGAGGCGAACGGCCAGGGGAACGGCCAGGCGAACGGCCGGGGCCGCCAGGGCCGCCAGGTGCGCACCGGCTTCGACCGGCTCGTCGCGGACGCCTACGCGCCGCTCGCCGGACAGCGCGTCGGCATCGTCACCAATCCGACCGGCATCACCGCCGACGCCCGGCACATCGTGGACGTCATGCACGCCGACGAGCGCGTCGGCCTGGTCGCCGTCTTCGGCCCCGAGCACGGCTTCCGCGGCACCGCCCAGGCCGGCGGCTCGGAGGGCCGCTACGACGACCCGGCGACCGGACTGCCGGTCTACGACACGTATCTGAAGAGCGGTCAGCCGCTCGCCGACGTCTTCACCGCCTCCGGCGTCGACACCGTCGTCTTCGACATCCAGGACGCCGGCGCCCGCTTCTACACGTACATCTGGACCCTGTACGACTGCATGGGCGCCGCCGCGCTCGCGGGCAAGCGCTTCGTGGTCCTGGACCGGCCGAACCCGGTGACCGGGCGGGCCGCGCTCGGTCCCGTCCTGGACCGGGCGTTCGCGACCTTCGTCGGCCGGGAGCCGATCGCGCAGGCGCACGGGATGACGGTGGCCGAGCTGGCGCGCCTGTTCAACGCGGAGTTCCTGGCGAAACCGGTGCCCCTGGAGACGGTCGCGGTGAGCGGCTGGCGGCGCGCCGACTTCTTCGACGCGACCGGGCTGCCGTGGGTGCCGCCGAGCCCCAACATGCCGACGCCCGACACGGCCCTCGTCTACTCCGGCACCTGCCTCTTCGAGGGCACCAACCTCTCCGAGGGCCGCGGCACCACGCGCCCCTTCGAACTGCTCGGCGCGGAGGGCGTCGACGGGCGGTGGGCGGACGCGGCGAACGCCCTCGCCCTGCCGGGCGTGCGCTTCCGCGAGGCGTACTTCGCGCCCACCTTCTCCAAGTTCCAGGGCAGGACGGTCGGCGGCGTGCAGCTGCTGGTCCACGACCGCGAGGCCTTCGACCCGGTACGGACGGGCATCGCGCTGCTCGTGACGGCGCGGCAGGTGTGGAGCGGCTTCGCCTGGCGGCCGGACAACTGGATCGACAAGCTGACGGGTTCGGCGCGGGTGCGCACGATGATCGACGCGGGGGCGTCCACGGAGGAGGTGGTGGGCGCGTGGGAGGCGGACCTGGCGGCGTTCCGGGAGATGCGGCGGGAGTACCTGATGTACCACTGAGGGACCACGCGGGGACCGCTGAGGGACCGCTGAGGGACCGGGGAGCCGGCTCGCCGCCCGGTACGACGCCGTACGGCACACCGGTGCATTTTCCGGTGGTGTCGGCGTTCCGCCCGCGCGCCTGACGACTGCCCGTCCCTCCGCGCGGGAAGAATGCCCCGGAACGCCCAGGCGACGGACGACGGCGCTCCTCGACGCGGAGGGACGGGCCCATGACGGTGACGAGTGTCGAGCCGTACCGCGAGGTGGTGCTCGACAAGGACGGTGACGGGCCGGCCGGCCAGGCGGGCGGGCTCGCGGCCCTGGCCCGGCAGGGCTGCACGGACCTGGTCCTCTTCACGCACGGCTGGAACAACTCGCCGTCCACGGCGACCGGCCTCTTCGACCGCTTCTTCGAGCCGTTCCCCGGGGTGACCGGCCCCGGCGCCAAGCTCGGGTACGCGGGCCTGGTGTGGCCCTCGATCATGTTCTCCGACGAACGGGTGCCGGACTACCCGGCGCTGCGGGCCGTCCTCCCCGAGCGGGCGGCGGCGGTGGACCGGATCGCCGAGCTGCTCGACGAGCAGCCGCCCGGCGAGGCGGCGCTCGCCGAGTTCGCCGGGCTGCTGCGGGAGCTGACCGGGATCGACACGGAGAGCCCGGCGGCGGTCGGCGCCGCGGCGTCGGTGCCGGAGTTCCTGGTCGCCGATCCGGCGACGGTGTACGGGATGTTCGCCGACGCCCGGGAGAGCGTCGAGGGTGCCGAGGGCGCCGAGGCGTTGTTCGGCGGGAACCCGGCGGCGCGGCTGTGGAAGGGCGCCAAGGAGGCGCTGCGGCAGGCCACGTACTACACGATGAAGCGCCGGGCGGGCGTGGTCGGCGAGCGCGGTCTCGGGCCGCTGCTCGGCGAGCTCGACCGGGCGGCGCCGGGGCTGCGGGTGCATCTGATCGGCCACAGCTTCGGCGCGCGCGTGGTCTCCTACGCCCTGCGCGGGCTGCCAGGCGCCGCGCGGAACGTGAAGTCGGTGACGCTGCTCCAGGGCGCCCTCTCCCACTACGCCTTCGCGGCCCGGCTGCCGCACGACCAGGGCCACGGCGGTTCCCTGAACGGCCTCCAGGCCCGGATCGACGGCCCGCTGGTGGCCTGCCACTCGCGCCACGACACGGCGCTGGGCGTCTTCTACCCGCTGGCCTCCCGGCTCGCCCGGGACGACGAGTCGGTGTTCGGCGACGAGCGGCGCTGGTGGGCGATCGGTTACGACGGTGTCCAGGCCGTCCCGGGCACGGCCGCCCGCACCCTGGCGGCGGCGCTGAGCGAAGGGCTGCCGGCGGCGGGGTGCGTGAGCGTGGACGCGGCGCAGGTGGTGTCCGGGCACAGCGACATCTGCCACACCGAACTGGCCCGGGTGGTGGCCGGAGCGGGCCGCTTCGGCTGAGCGGGGCGGGGCGCGGCCGCGGGCGCTTCGGGGCGGGGTTCCGGGCCCCGGGCACGGGCGTGGGCGCGGGCGCTGGCCCGGGCGCGGGCACGGGCACTGGCCCGGGCACAGGCGTGGGCACGGGCGCTGGCCCGGGCGCTGGCCCGGGCACTGCCCCGGGCGCTGGCCCGGGCGAGCCGCTTCGGCTGAACGGGGCGGGGCCCGCGGGCGCGTCGGGGCGGAGTTCCGGGCCCCGGGCACTGGCCCGGACGCGGGCCCGGACGCGGGCGCCGGCCCGGACGCGGACGCGGGCGCCGGCCCGGACGCGGACGCGGGATCGGACGCGGGCGCCGGCCCGGGCGCGGGCACTGGCCCGGGCGCGGGCCGGTTCCGGTATCCGTCCCGGCCCGGTCGCGGTCCGAGCCCCGGGCGTGTTTCCGTGGCCCGGCTTCCGCCCGCCAGGCCCGGCCCCGGCTCGCGCCCGGTTCGCGGCCCCCGCCCCGGCTCGCGCCCGGTTCGCGGCCCCGGCCTGACTCGCGCCCGGTTCGCCCCGGCCCGGCTCGCGCCGCGCGGTTCCCGACCCGCCTCCGGGGCGGTCCCGGTGCGTTTCTCGGCACCGTTTCCGGCCATCCGGGCGCCGTCCGACCGCCACGCTCCGGTCTTCGATGGAACAGGAAGCGTCTCCCGTTCGTCCCTCTCATATCGCCGGAGTGCTAGCGACGGAGGTGGAGACGATGGCCGGGTTCCGGAGTCTCGCGAGACAGGTACGCGACCCAGGGTGCGACACGGCCTTGCGACGGTATTCGCTGCGCAAGTGCCTGGAGCGGTTCGCGCCCTACGGTCACCGGGCGACCTGGGACCATCTGTGCCACCGGCACGGCTTCGGTCCCGAGGACCGGGAGGCCGATCCGGGCCGGCTGGTGGCCGCGCTCGACGAGCTGGAGGCGGCGCGGGCGGTGTGGCTCGCGTACGAGCGGGAGTTCGCCGAGCGCCGGCGGCGCGAGAAGCACGGCGGACTGCGCCGGCCGGGCGGACTCGACGAGTGGCACCGCCGGATCTGGGGCGGCAACGGGGTGGCCCGCTGCGACGACCCGGCGCACCACCCCTCCGAGCCGCTGCCCGAGGTGGTGGGCCGGCTGGTGGCCGCGCTGCGGCGGGGTCCCGGCGAGCACTGCCCGGTGTGCGCGGGGCCGCGCATCGAGTGGCGCGGCGAGCCGGCCGGTGCAGCGGCCGGTGGACCGGGTTTCGGGCCGGTGTGCGAGGACTGCGGAGTGCTGATACCGCGGGCGGTCCTGACGCCCCGGGCCCTCGCCCGGACCCGTGGCGCGGGCGCGGGCCGGCTGGCCTCGGTGGCCTGACGCACCGGGACGGGGCGGGACGGGGCGGAGGCTACCAGCGGAAAACCCGGTCGCCCAGGGGAATTTCGACCCGGCAGAGTGTGCGGCGATGACCACACGAGCCGATCTCCCCGACCGACCGGAGTTCTGAGATGTCCACCCTGCGCGTCACCGCCGAGACCCTGACCGTCCATCCGCACCCGAACGCCGACGCGCTCGAACTCGCGCAGGTCGGCCTCTACCGGGCGGTCGTCGCGAAGGGCCACTACCGGACCGGTGACGTGGCGGTGTACATCCCCGAACAGGCGGTGCTGCCCGCGCCGTTGGTGGAGGAGCTGGGGCTGACCGGGCGGCTGGCGGGTAAGGCCTCGGACCGGGTGAAGGCGGTACGGCTGCGCGGCGAGCTGTCGCAGGGGATCGTCTGCCGGCCGGCGGCGCTCGGCGGACTGGATCTGAAGCAGGCCGCGGAGGACGGCACGGACTTCGCGGAGCTGCTCGGGATCGTCAAGTGGACGCCGCCGGTCCCGCCGACGATGAGCGGAGACGTGGAGGCGGCTCCGGATCTGCTGCCGTGGGTGGACATCGAGAACCTGCACCGCTTTCCGGACATCTTCGCGCCGGGCGAGCCGGTGGCCCTCACCGAGAAGCTGCACGGCACGGCCTGCCTGGTCACCTATCTCGCCGCGGAGGACCGCACCCTGGTCTCCTCCAAGGGCTTCGGAGCGAAGGGCCTGGCGCTCACGGAGGACCCGCGCAATCTCTACTGGCGCGCCGTCCACGGCCACGGCCTGACCGCCGTCGCGGCCCGGCTCGCCGCGCGCCTCGGGGCGAGCCGCGTCGGACTGTTCGGCGAGGTGTACGGGGCGGGGGTGCAGGACCTGCCGTACGGGGCGGACGCCCGCGCCGCCGACGGGGTCGGGTACGCGCTGTTCGACCTGGCGGCCGAGATCGACGGGCAGGTGCGCTGGCTGGACCCGGCCGAGGTCCTGGAGCCGGGCGAGCTCCCGCTCGTACCGCGGCTCTACACCGGCCCGTACGACCTGGACACCGTCCTCGCGCTCGCGAGCGGCCGGGAGACGGTCTCGGGGCGTGAGCTGCATCTGCGCGAGGGGGTCGTGATCCGCCCGGTGACCGAGCGGTACAGCCCGGTGGTCGGCGGCCGGGCGATCGCCAAGGCGGTCAGCCCGGCGTATCTGACCCGCAAGGGCGGCACCGAGTACGAGTGACGCCGGCCGACCGGCCGACCGGCCTCACGGTAAGACGGCCACACAGACCGAGCGGGGGCCCGCCCACGGGGGTGGCGGGCCCCCGTTCGCCGGATTGAGGGCGTTCGCACGGACGGTCCGTTGACAAGTGCGTGCTCTCCCCCACAACATGCTAAGCAGTCGCTTAGATACGTTGTCTGAGAGGGAGCGGAACATGGCCGAGCCGAGGATCTTCACCTCCGCCGAGGAACTGCGCGCCGCCGTCGGCGAGCAGCTGGGACACAGCGACTGGCTGGAGATCGAGCAGAAGCGGATCGACCAGTTCGCCGATGCGACCGGTGACCACCAGTGGATCCACGTCGACCCGGAGCGCGCGGCCTCCGGCCCGTTCGGGCGCACGATCGCGCACGGCTATCTGACGCTCTCGCTGCTGCCGCTCCTGGTGCCGCAGATCATGCGGGTCGAGGGCATGAAGATGGGCCTCAACTACGGCACCGAGAAGGTGCGTTTCCCCGCCCCGGTGCCGGTGGGCTCGCGGCTGCGCGCCACGGCGGTGCTGACCGAGGTGACCGAGGCGGGCGGCGGTGTGCAGGTGACGGCGAAGGTGACCGTGGAGCGCGAGGGCGGCGACAAGCCGGTCTGCGTCGCGGAGTCGGTCTCCCGCTACTACTTCTGACCCGCCGGCGCCTGGGCGCCGACCATCCGGAGCACGAGGCCGGCGTAGAGCGCGCCGACCTCGTCGGCCGTGTGCCGGCCCTGGGTGTTGAACCAGCGCGAGACGTCGATGCAGAGCGACAGGATCGCGACCGCGGTACCGGCCACGTCGGGGACGTCGAACTCCCCGGCGGCCACGCCCTCGTTGATGATCCGCCGCACGGTGGCCTCCGACTCGCGGCGCAGCGCCACGATCTCGGTGCGGTGCTCGGGGCCGAGGGCGTCGAGCTCGTACTGCACGACCCGGGCGGTGGTGTGCCGCTCGGCGTGCCAGCGGACGAAGGACCGTACGGCGTCGGCGAGCCGCTCGGCGGCGGTGCCGGGGCCGTCGGCGGCGGCCGTGAGGATCTCCAGGGCCCTGTCGTGGCCGATCCGGCTGATCCGGTGGAGCAGCTCTTCCTTGGTCTTGTAGTGGATGTAGAGCGCGGCCGGGCTCATGCCGGCCCGGCCCGCGATGTCCCGGGTCGTGGTGGCGTGGTAGCCGCGCTCGGCGAACGCCTCCACGGCCGCGACCAGCAGCCGCCGGGCGGCCTCGGGCGTGACCTCGCCCCACGGCACGTCCTCGCCGCCGGGCGTCTCCTCAGCCACGCTCATCGCGTACTCCTCCTCGGGCCGTCAGGGACGCCCACCATACAACGAAGCTGAGCAAGCGCTTAGCGATCGGCGGCTCAGAACGCCGACACGCCCGTCAGCGCCCGCCCGATGATGAGCTTCTGGATCTGGCTGGTGCCCTCGTAGAGGGTCATCACGCGGGCGTCGCGCAGCAGCTTGCCGACCGGGTACTCGTCGATGTAGCCGTAGCCGCCGAAGACCTGGAGGGCGTTGTTCGCCGAGCGGACGGCGGCCTCGGAGGCGTACAGCTTGGCCTTCGAGGCGGCGGTGGCGAAGTCCCGGCCGCGGTCGACGAGATCCGCGACCCGCCAGGTCAGCAGCCGGGCGGCGTCGACGTCCACGGCGATGTCGCTGATGAGTTCCTGGACGAGCTGGTACGAGGCGATGGGCTTGCCGAACTGCTCGCGCTCCCCCGCGTAGCGCACGGCCGCGTCGAGGGCGGCCTGGGCGATGCCGACACAGCCGGCGGCGACCGACATCCGGCCCTTGGCGAGGGCGGACATGGCGACGGAGAAGCCCTTGCCCTCGGGGCCGAGCAGTGCGCTCGCCGGGACGCGGACGCCCTCCAGGACCAGTTCGGCGGTGGCCTGGCCGCGCAGGCCGAGCTTGCCGTGGATGGCGCGGCGGGTGAGGCCGGGGGTGTCGGCGGGGACGAGGAAGGCGGAGACGCCGCGGTGGCCGGGGCCGCCGGTGCGGGCGAAGAGCAGCACGACGTCCGCCCAGGTGCCGTTGGTGATGAACATCTTGGTGCCGTCGATGACGTACGTGTCGCCGTCACGGACCGCCCGGGTGGCGAGGTTCCCGGCGTCGGAGCCGGTGCCGGGCTCGGTGAGACCGAAGCAGCCGACGGCCTCGCCGGAGGCGAGCCGGGGCAGCCAGGCGCGCTTCTGCTCCTCGTCGCCCCAGGAGGCGAGGGTCTTGGCGACCAGGCCGAGCGAGACGGAGACGATGCCGCGGACGGAGGAGTCGCCGCGGCCCAGCTCCTCGGTGACCAGGCAGTAGGAGAGGTGGTCGCCGCCGGAGCCGCCGTACTCCTCGGGGATGGTCAGGCCGAGGAAGCCGACGGCGCCGAGCTTCTTCACGATCGCCCGGTCGACGGCCTCGGCGCGGTCCCAGGCGACGACGTGCGGGGCGACCTCGCGGGCGACGAAGTCCTCGGCGAGCCGCCGTACGGCCTCCTGCTCCTCACTGAGCTCCAGATTCATGGCGCCGCCCCGTCCCGCTCCGTTTAATTACCACTGCTAGTTTTCTTGGCCCCGCCTACTATGTGCGCCATGGCCCGACCGCGCAAGCCCCTGCTCAGCCGAGACCGCATCGTCGCGACGGCGGGCACACTGGTGGACGCCGAGGGCCTGGCCGCCCTGTCCACCCGGCGGCTCGCGGCGGAACTCGGCGTCAGCGGCCCCTCGCTCTACAACCACTTCCGCACCAAGGACGAGATCCTGGACGCCGTCGCGGACGCGGTCAGCGCGAAGATCGATCTGTCGATGTTCGCGGCGGACGACCTCCGCGACTGGCGCACGGCCCTGCACGACTGGGCGGTCTCCTATCGCGCCGCCCTGGCCGACCACCCGAACCTGGTCCCGCTGCTCGCCCAGGGCCCGGGCCGCCGCCCGGCCGGCCTCAAGGTCGCGGACGCGGTCTTCGGCGCGATGGTGCGGGCCGGCTGGCCGCCCGCCCAGGCCACCCGCATCGGCGCCCTGATGCGCTACTTCATCACCGGCTCGGCCCTGGGTTCCTTCGCCCGCGGCTTCGTCGACGACGAGACCGCCTACGACCCGGCCGACTACCCGCACCTCGGCCAGGCCCATCTGCTGGCGGAGCGGCGCGAACAGGTCGACGAGGCGGCGTTCGAGACGGGGCTGCGGGCGCTGCTCGACGGGCTGGCGATGCAGTACGAGGCGGGGGTACGGGAATCATGGGGGACGGAGCGGAGCGCGGGACCGGGCGCGAAAGGGAGCTCGGGCCGCAGCTCGTAGTGCGCCGTCGGTCGTGACGGCGCTGTGGGACCTGACCACCCAGCCGCTCCCTCGCCGGTGGCGCGTCCGGGACGGTTCGGCCGGCGCCGAAGAGTGAGTGCGGGATCCTGGGCGCATGGCCCCCCACCACCTCGCCGCCCTGGCCGCCCTCTTCGCCGACGAGACCCGCGCCGCCATTCTGCTCGCCCTGCTCGACGGGCGGGCCTGGACCGCCGGGGAGCTGGCCCGGCACGCGCGCGTGGCGCCGTCCACGGCCAGTGAGCATCTCGGGAAGCTGGTCGCGGGCGGGGTGCTCGCGGAGGAGCGGCAGGGGCGGCACCGTTATGTGCGGCTCGCCGATCCGGGGATCGCGCACCTCGTCGAGGACCTGGCGGCCCGTGCCGAACCGGCCGTGCCCGCCGCGCCGCGCGGGCTGCGGGCGGTGAGCGCCGGGCAGGCGATGGCGCGCGGGCGCACCTGCTACGACCATCTGGCCGGGCGGCTGGGGATCGCGATCACGGAGGCGATGACGGCACGGGGGCTGCTGCGCCAGGACACCGGGTTCGCGCTCACCGACGCCGGCCTGGCCTGGTTCGCGGACCTGGGCCTCTCCCTCGTACCGGCCCGGGGCCGGCGGCCGGTCGCCCGCGGCTGTCTCGACTGGACCGAGCGCAAGCCGCATCTGGCGGGGCTCGCGGGCGCGGCGCTGTGCCGGCACGCGCTGGACGCGGGCTGGTGCGTACGGATCGGGTCGGAGCGGGCGGTGAAGGTGACCGCGGCCGGGGAGCGGGCGCTGCACACGGCGCTCGGCATCGAAGCGGCGGAGCTGCGGTGAGGCCCGGGGGTCCAGGGCCCGGGGGCCCGGAGGTCCGGGGGTCCCGGGGGCCCGGAGGTCCGGAGGTCCGGAGGTCCGGAGGTCCGGAGGTCCGGAGGTCCGGGGGTCCCGGGGGCCCGGGGGGCCGCACGCCGGAGGCCCGGGCGCCGGGGTCCGCGCATCGGGAGGCCGAACGCCGGGAGGCCGGGCGTCCGCCAGGGGCCGGGCGTCCCGGTCCGCGAGATATTGCGGTGAGCGCCGAAGGGTCCGCGGCCTACGGTCCTCCCATGCCGAACTCACCCACCACGCCCGGCCGCACCTCGCGGCTCGCGCTCGCCGCCGCCGGCGTCACCGTCGTCCTGTGGGCCTCCGCCTTCGTCTCCATCCGCAGCGCGGGGGCCGCCTACTCCCCCGGCGCCCTGGCCCTCGGCCGGCTGCTCGCCGGCGCGCTGGTCCTGGGCACCGTGCTGCTCGTCCGGCGGGAGGGGCTGCCGCCGCGGGCGGCCTGGCGCGGGATCGCGGTGTCGGGGCTGCTGTGGTTCGGGGCGTACATGGTGGTGCTCAACTGGGGCGAGCAGGAGGTCGACGCGGGCACGGCGGCGATGGTCGTGAACATCGGCCCGATCCTGATCGCGCTGCTCGGTTCGAAGGTGCTCGGCGAGGCGCTGCCGCCGCGGCTGCTCGCGGGCATGGCGGTGTCCTTCGCGGGCGCGGTGGCGGTGGGTCTGTCGATGTCCGCCGGTTCGGGCGGCGGGCACGCGTCGGTGCTCGGCGTGGTGCTGTGCCTGCTGGCGGCGGTGGCGTACGCGGGCGGGGTGGTGTCCCAGAAGCCGGCCCTCGCGTACGGCAGCGCGCTCCAGGTGACGACCTTCGGGTGTCTGGTGGGCGCGGTGGCCTGTCTGCCGTTCGCGGGGCAGCTGGTCGAGGAGGCGGGCCGGGCGCCGCTCCCGGCGACCCTCAACATGGTCTACCTGGGGGTGTTCCCGACCGCCCTCGCCTTCACCACCTGGGCCTACGCCCTTGCGCGCACGACGGCGGGCCGGATGGGCGCGACGACCTACGCCGTGCCGGCCCTGGTGGTGCTGATGGCCTGGGTGTTCCTCGGCGAGCTGCCGGGGCTGCTCACGCTCGGCGGCGGCGCGCTGTGCCTGGCGGGCGTGGCGGTGTCCCGGTCCCGCCCGCGGGTACGGGCGCGGGCCGTCGAACAGCCCGCGCCCGCACCCGTACAGGACTAGAACACGACGAGGGCGCGGCCGCCCTTGCCCGCGAGCATGTTGTCGAAGGCGCCGGGGATGCCGTCCAGGGTGATCCGTTCGGTGACCAGGGTGCTCAGGTCGAGGCGGCCGGCCCGGATGTGCCCGGCGAGCACGGGCAGGTCCTCGGCGGGGTTGGAGTTGCCGTAGACGCAGCCGGCCAGGGTGCGGCCCCAGTGGAAGATCTCCAGGGCGTTGAAGGTGACCTTCTGGTCCCTGCCGCCGATGCCGACGACCGTGGTGCGGCCGCCGCGCCGGGTGGACTCCCAGGCGGTGCGGATGGTGGCGGCGCGCCCGACGCACTCGACGGCCACGTCGGCGCCGTGGCCGCCGGTGAGCCGGCGGATGTCCTTGGCGGTGGTGTCGGAGGCGACGACGTACTCGGTGGCGCCGGCGGCGCGGGCCAGCTCCTCCTTCTCGGGTGACACGTCGACGGCGACGATCGTCGAGGCGCCGGCGATCCGGGCGGCCTGGAGGGTGGCGAGGCCGACGCCCCCGACGCCGAAGACGGCGACGGTCTCGCCGGCCCGGACCCGGGCGGAGTGGTGGATCGCGCCCCAGCCGGTGAGGACGGCGCAGCCGAGCAGCGCGGCGTCGGTGAGCGGCACGCCGTCGGGCGCGGGCAGCACGCAGTTGCCCGCGACGACGGTCTCCTCGGCGAAGGCGGCGACATTGAGCCCGGGGTGGAGCTCGGTGCCGTCCTCGGTGCGGGCGTACACGTTCGCGGTGCCGTTGAGCGCGTTGACGCAGAGCCACACCTCGCCGAGCGAGCAGGGGTGGCATTCGCCGCAGGACGGCGCCCAGTTGAGCACGACGCCGTCGCCGGGGGCGACATGGGTGACGCCCTCGCCGACGGAGACGACGGTGCCGGCGCCCTCGTGGCCGAGGACGGCCGGGACGGGCACCGTCATGGTGCCGTTGGACAGCGACAGGTCGGAGTGGCACACCCCGGCGGCGGCGAGCCGGACCCGGACCTGGCCGGGGCCGGGCTCGGGCAGTTCGATGCCGGTGATCTCCAGGGCGGAGCCGACGGCGGGCAGGACGGCGGCGCGGATCACGCTGGTGTCTCCTCGGTTTCCCGGTACGTGGGGCGGCTGGGGGGCTTGGGGGCTTGGGGGGCCTAGAACTGCAGGGACTTGGTCTGGAGGTACTCGGCGAGGCCGTGCGCGCCGAGTTCGCGGCCCACGCCGGACTGCTTCCAGCCGCCGAAGGGGGCGAGCGGGTTGAAGCGGCCACCGTTGATGTCGACCTGGCCGGTCTCCATGCGGCGGGCGAAGGCGACCGCCTCGCTCTCCTCGCCCCAGACGGCGCCGGCGAGCCCGTAGACGGTGCCGTTGGCGATGGCGAGGGCGTCCGCCTCGTCCTCGTAGCGGATGATCGAGACGACCGGGCCGAAGATCTCCTCCTGGGCGATGGTCATGTCCGGGGTGACATCGGCGAAGACGGTCGGGGCGACGTAGTAGCCGGTCTCGTACGGGGCCTCGGGGCCGCCGGCGACGAGCCGGGCGCCCTCGGCGAGGCCCTGCTCGATGTAACCGCGCACCCGGTCGCGCTGCCTGGCGTTCACCAGCGGGCCGACCCGCTCGCCGGGCACGTACTTGGCGACGGCCGCGGCGGCGAGGGCGACCGCCTCGTCGTACTGCTCGGTGTGGACGAGCATCCGGGTCCAGGCGCTGCATGTCTGGCCGGAGTTGGACATGACGTTGGCGATGCCGACGGCGACGGCCTTGCCGAGGTCGGCGCTCGGCAGGATCACGTTGGCGGACTTGCCGCCGAGTTCGAGGGCGACCCGCTTCACGGCGCCGCCGGCGAGCGCGCCGATCCGCCGGCCGACCGCGGTGGAGCCGGTGAAGGAGACCAGGTCCACGCCGGGGTGCTCGGCGAGGGCCTGCCCGGCGACCGTACCCAGGCCGGTGACCAGGTTGAACACTCCGGCCGGGATCCCCGCCGCGTGCACGGCCTCGGCGAACAGCTGGGCGGTGAGCGGGGTGTCCTCGGCCGGCTTGAGGACGATCGCGCAGCCGGCGGCGAGGGCCGGGGCGACCTTGGCGACGATCTGGTGCAGCGGATAGTTCCAGGGCGTGATCGCGGCGACCACGCCGACCGGCTCGGAGTAGACGGTGGAGTTGCCGACCTTCTCCTCGAAGGGGTGGGTGGCGGCGAGTTCGGCGTAGGAGCCGGCGACGGCGATCGGCAGCCCGGTGTGCACGGCGGCGGCGAGCTGCGGCGGGGCACCGAGCTCGGTGGTGACGGTGGCGGCGATCTCCTCGGCGCGGGCGGCGAGCTCGTCGCGCAGCGCGGCGAGCCGGGCGGCCCGCTCGGCGGGCGGGGTGGCGGCCCAGCCGGGGAGGGCGGCGCGGGCGGCGCGCACGGCGGCGTCGATGTCCTCGGCGGTGCCGGCCGGGACGTGGGCGACGACCTGCTCGGTCGCCGGGTCGGTCACGGGGATGGTCTCCGTGGAGGCGGCGGGACGCCACTCCCCGCCGATGTACATCGCGTCGTGGGCCTTCATCCGCTGTCTCTCCTCGCATGTCGGGCACGGGTGCGCGGCCGCCGGCCGGCCGGTCCCGTGCGAACGGGCGGCGGTGCGCCGGGCGGTGCGTGGCCTTGCGGCCGGGCGCTGCGGGTGGTCCGGGCGGCCCCCTCGGGTCCGTCCCGGCCGTGCGCCGGTACCCCAAACTAGCGCTGTTAGTTTTCGGGCGCCAGGCCCCTTCCCTCCGGTACGCACCGATCGTCGCGCCCCGCCGCCCGCCCTGTCCACGGCCCGCCCGCACAGCCCGTACACCCCCGAACTGGCGGGTTCCGCCTTGCCCGGCCCGCCGGAGCGCCCTGGCTTCTCGCCACACACGCCTCCGCCGCCCCCGGCGGGCGGCCGGGAGCGGCGGGGGCGGCGGGACGGAAGGGGCCGGGGGCGGGGGACGGAGGCGGAGGAGGCGGGGCGGTCGCCGGGACCGTGCCCGTCTGCGGGTCAGATCTGGCGGTCGATGCCCGTGAGATGGGCGAAGACCACGATGTTGGACGCGTAGCCCTGTTTGTGGTCGAAGGCACCGCCACAGGTGATCAGGCGCAGTTCGGGACGCTTGGCCGCGCCGTACACCTCCTCGTCCGGGAAGGCCGACTTGGCGTACGTCCGCACCCGGTCGACCGTGAAGACGGCGACCCGGCCGTCGGCGCGCGCGATCCGGACGGTGTTGCCGGGGTCGAGCGAGTTGAGATTGAGGAAGATCGCCGGGCCGGTGCGGGTGTCGCGGTGGCCGACGACGACGGCGGTGCCGCGTTCGCCCGGGGTGACGCCGTTGGCGTACCAGCCGACGACCCGGGGGTTGTCGACGGGCGGGGTGGCGAGGCTCCCGGTGGGTTCGAGGCCGAGGCCGACGACGGGCGCCTCGATGGTGATCGCGGGGACGGCGAGGGTGGTGGGGCGGGAGCGGGCCAGGGGCGCCGGCGGCGGCTGGGGCTTCGGAACCGCGGCGCCGGCCGCCGCCTTGGCCGCGCCCTTGTGCCCGGCCCCCCCGGCCGCCCCTGATGCCCCCTCGGCTCCGTTCGCTCCGTTCGCTCCGTCGGCCGCCGCCTTGCCCACCGCCGCCGGGGCGCCGTGCGCGGCGGTTCCGGCGGCGAGAGCGGGCCCGGCCGGCTCGTCGTCACCGGCCCACCAGACGGCGCCGGCGACCAGGGTCAGCGTGACGGCGACCGTACGGGCGAGGCGGAGGAGCCTGCGCTGCCGGCGGGTGGTGCGCCCGCGCCGGGCGCCCCCGGCCGGGCGGGACCGGCCAGGGCCCCGCTCGTACGGGGACGGGGCCGGGGCCCGGCCGGCGGGGGCCGCCGCACGCGGGGTGACGGACCTACGCGGCGCCATCGGTGCGGCGGCGGGAACGGCGGATGAGGATCAGGCCCGCGGTGCCGGCGAGTCCGGCCGCCACGGCCGATGCGACACCGAAGCCCGAGCTGTCGTCAGCGGTGGTGATGCCGTCGGCCGCACCGCCGCCGCCCGCGCCGACCGGGCCGTGCGGCTTGTGGCCGTGGCCGTTGCCGCCACCGCCGGGTCCGCCGTTGCCCCCGCCCCCGGGTCCACCGTTGCCGCCACCGTTCGGGCAGTCGACGCGGAAGACCTTCGACTTGGCGGCGCCGTTCTGGCCCACCCAGGTCCACTCGACCTTGTACATGCCGCTCGGCAGGCCGGTGATGTCGTCCGTGTGCCCGTCACCGTTGCTGTCGACGGCGATGCTGCCGTTCTTCAACGAGGGATCCTGGTTGCCTGGCAGGCCCGGCTGCGCGTGGATGCTCCACTGGATGCTCTGCAGACCGTCGAAGTCGAAGGCGGCGAAGCGGAAGATGCAACCGACCAGGGGCTCGTTGGCCCGGCTGGTGTCGGGGGTGCCCTGGCGGTGGACCTTGACGTCGCCGTTGTCGCCCGGCGCGGCGAAGGCCTGCGGGGCACCCGCGAGGGTCACGGCGCCGAGCGCCAGGGAGGCGAGCGTCGCGCGGAGCAGGGTGCGGGTGGGGGGTGTCGCCATGGTGGAACTCCTCCAGTCGTGAGCACGTCGAATGGCTGCTGCGATAATCTGACTATTGGTCACCAACACACCACGGAGGGTGGCACCGTGCCGTGCCACCCTCCGACTTCCACCCGTCCGGCCCCCCGCCGGACCGCATCGGCCTAGATGATCCCGAAGAGGATGCCCGCGGCGAGCACCACCAGCGAGGTCAGCGCGGCCCACTTCACCGTGAAGCGCGTGTGGTCACCGAACTCCACCTTCGCCATGCCGACCAGCACGTACACGGCCGGGACCAGCGGGCTGGACATGTGCAGCGCCTGGCCGACCAGGGAGGCGCGGGCGATCTCCAGCGGGGACACACCGTGCGCCGCGCCCGCCTCGGCGAGCACCGGCACCACGCCGAAGTAGAAGCCGTCGTTGGACATGAAGTAGGTGAGCGGGATGCTCAGCACGCCGGTGACCAGGGCCATGTGCGGGCCCATGCCCTCGGGGATGGCGCCGACCAGCCAGTCCGCCATGTGCTTGACCATGCCCGTACCGGTGAGCACTCCGGTGAACACGGCGGCGGCGAAGACCATGCCGGTGACGTTGAGGACGTTGTCGGCGTGGGCGGCGATACGGGCCTTCTGGTCGCCCATGTGCGGGAAGTTGACCGTGAGCGCGAGCGCGGCACCGAGCAGGAAGAGCACCGGGATCGGCAGCAGCTCCATGATCATCGCGGCCAGCAGGGCGACGGTCAGCCCGGCGTTGAACCAGTACAGCCCGGGCCGCAGCGTCGGGCGCTTCGGGTCGAGCCCGCGGAAGCCGCCCTCGGCCGGGGCGTCCTCGCCCGTACCGGCACCGGAACCGGCCTTCGCACCCGTCTCCGCGCCCGTCTTCGTACCCACCGTGACGCCGTCGTCGGCGCTGCCGCCGCCGGCCGCGACCAGGACCGTCTCGGAGTCCCGGACCAGGACCTCGTCCATACGGAGGTAGCCGATGCGCTTGCGCTCACGGCGCCCGAGGACGTACGCGAGGACGAAGACGCCGAGCAGTCCGACGCCGAGCGCCGGGATCATCGGGACGAAGATGTCGCCGGCGTCCAGCTTGAGCGCGGTGGCGGCGCGGGCGGTCGGGCCGCCCCAGGGAAGCGTGTTCATGACGCCGTTGGCGGTGGCGGCGACACCGGTCATGACGACCAGGCTCATGCCGAGCCGCTTGTAGAGCGGGTACATCGCCGAGACCGTGATCATGAAGGTGGTCGAGCCGTCGCCGTCCAGCGAGACGATCGCGGCGAGCACCGCCGTACCGACCACCACGCGCACGGGATCGGCCTTGCAGAAGCGCAGGATGCCGCGGACGATCGGGTCGAACAGGCCGACGTCGATCATGACGCCGAAGTAGACGATCGCGAACATCAGCATCGCGGCCGTGGGCGCCAGTTTGCCGACGCCTTCGATGACGTAGTCGCCCAGCTGGGCCCCCTGTCCGACGGCGACACAGAACAACGCGGGAATGAGCACGAGCGCCGCGATCGGCGACATCTTCTTCAGCATGATCAGCACCAGGAAGGTCGCGATCATGGCGAAGCCGAGGACGGTCAGCATGGGAGGGACACCTCACGTTCACCCTTGAACTCCCGCCAGAGCGGCGGTGCGGATGACGGTAGGTGCGGCCTTCCGGCGTTAACAAGACGTTGACGTGTGAGCAATACGAGCAAAACCCCAGGTCACAGGCCAGGTGCTAGGAGGGCGCCACAGCGGGGCCCACCTCGACGGGGAAACCGTTGAGGACGGCGGTGCCCGACAGCGGGTCGAGCAGGGAGCCGTCGAGCAGCTGGTTGACGTTGACGCCGGGATGCCCGGCGGCCACGCCGAGCCGGGTGCCGGGGCGGTCGTGGCCCCAGCCGTGCGGCAGGCTCACCACACCCGGACGGACCGCCTCGGTGACCTCCACCTCGGCCGTCAGCTCGCCGCCCGCCCCCTTGATCCGGGCGGGCGCGCCGGCGGTGAGTCCGAGCCGCTCGGCGTCGTCCGGGTGCACCTGGAGGGTGCAGCGGTTCGAACCGCCGGTGAGGGACGGAATGTTGTGCAGCCAGCTGTTGTTGGAGCGCAGGTGGCGCCGTCCGACGAGCCGGACGGAGTCCGGCTCCGGTACGGCCTCCAGCGCGGCGCGCAGCCGGGGCAGATCGGCGGCGATCGGCGCGGGCAGCAGCTCGACGCGTCCGCTGCGGGTCTTGAGGAGTCCGGGCAGCCGGGGCCTCAGCGGACCGAGGTCGATGCCGTGCGGGGCCTGGCGGAGGTCGTCGAGGACCAGGTCGTACGGGCCGAGCCGGAGCATCAGGTCGAGCCGCCGTTCGGCGCCGGTGCCGCCCGTGAGCAGCCGCGCCTGCTCCTTCGGGTCGGCCCCGTACAGCGGCGAGTGTTCCTGCGTCACGGCCTTGGCCAGGGTGGTGTCGATCGCGAGGTCGTCGACGGCGGACGGCGGGGCGCCGTGCATGCCGGAGACGGCGAGGATCAGCCGGGCGTGGATCTCGCACTCGTCCATCCGGCCTTCCTGGAGCGGGAGGGCGGGCGGCGAGTAGCGCGCCTGGTTGCGGACGGCGAAGCCGTTGAAGGCGAAGTCGAAGTGCGCGCTCCGCGAGGGCGGCGGCGGGGGCAGCACGACGTCGGCGTGCCGGGTGGTCTCGTTGAGGTACGGGTCGACGGACACCATGAAGTCGAGGGAGCCCAGGGCGGCGTCGAGGCGCCGGCCGTCGGGGGCGGAGAGGACCGGGTTGGCGGCGACGGTGACGACCGCCCGGACCCGCCCCTCCCCCGGTGTGTCGATCTCCTCGGCGAGCGCGGCGAGGGGCAGTTCTCCCTTGGCCTCGGGGTGGCCGGAGACCCGGCTGGTCCAGCGGCCGAGGGCGAAGCCCTTGCCGGGGCCGGCCGGGCGGGGCGCGGGGGCGGTCGCGGAGAGCGGGAAGAGGGCGCCGCCGGGGCGGTCGAGGTTGCCGGTGAGGACGTTGAGGACGTCGACGAGCCAGTTGCCGAGGGTGCCGTACGCGACGGTGGAGGCACCCATCCGGCCGTACACGGCGGCGGTCGGGGCGGCGGCGAGTTCGCGAGCGGTGGCACGGATGGTGTCCGCGTCCAGGTCGCAGGCGGTGGCGACGACCTCGGGGCCGAAGTCCCGTACCGCGTCCTTCACTTCCTCGACTCCCTCGACGTGCGCGGCGAGCGGGCCGAGGTCCACCAGCCCCTCGGCGAAGAGGGTGTGGGCGAGGGCGGCGAGGAAGAGGGCGTCGGTGCCGGGGCGGATGGCGAGGTGCCGGTCGGCGAGGCGCGCGGTGCGGGTGCGCCGCGGGTCGACGACGGTGAGGGTGCCGCCGCGCCGGCGCAGGGCCTTGAGGCGGCCGGGGAAGTCGGGGGCGGTGCAGAGACTGCCGTTGGAGTCGAGGGGGTTCGCGCCGAGCATCAGGAGGTGGTCGGTGCGGTCGAGGTCGGGCACGGGGATGGCGAAGGCGTCGCCGAAGAGCAGTCCGGCGGCGACGTGCTTGGGCATCTGGTCGAGCGTGGAGGCGGTGAAGAGGTTGCGGCTGCGCAGGGCGCCGATGAGGAGCGGCGGGTAGAGGGCGCCGGCGACGGTGTGGACGTTGGGGTTGCCGAGGACGAGGGCGACGGCGTCCGGGCCGTGCTCCTCGATCAGCGGGCGGAGGCGGGCGGCGATCAGGTCGAATGCCTCGTCCCAGTCCGCCTCGCGCAGGGCGCCGTTCTCGCGGACCAGCGGGCGGGTGAGCCGGTCGGGGTCGGCGTCGACCTCGGGGAACGCGGCGCCCTTGGGGCAGACGAAGCCGCGGCTGAAGACGTCGTCGCGGTCGCCGCGCGCGCCGGTGACCCGGCCGCCGTCGATCGTGAGGGTCAGCCCGCAGGTCGCTTCGCACAGGGGGCAGATGCGCAGGGCGGTGGACAGGGCGGTCATGGCGGTCTCCCTGGGCGGGCGGGCAGCGGCGGCGAGGACGGCTGCGCGCGAGCATACCGACCGGTAGGGAGGTCCGACAGACCTTGACGGCGACCAGCACCGACCGGCACCGACCGGCCGGTGCCGCGGTCAGCCCAGCGAGGGCGCCAGGTAGGCGTGCAGGAGCGCGCGGGTCTCGGCGATGAGCGCGGGGTCTCCGGCCGGGTCGGCGCGGAAGGCGAGCCGGAGCAGGGCGTCGGTGGCCTCGACGCCGACCAGGACCTTGCGCAGCAGGACCGCGTCGGCGGGGCGGCCGAGGGGGGCGGCGAGCAGACCGCAGATGCGGTCGGCGACCAGGTGGTTGGGGTCCTCGTCGGCGCCGGGCTCGCCGGGCGCACCGGCGGGGATCCCGAAGTCGACCAGGCCGAAGCCCGGGACGGTCCGCTTCATCGCGATGTACGCGTCAAGGACGGTGTCGATGACGGCGGGCCCGTCCACGGCCGGGAGCGCGGCGAGTCCGGCGGTGATGCGGTCGGCGTAGCTGTCGAGGTTGCGGTGGGCGAGGGCGGCGGCCATGGCCCGCTTGTTGCCGAAGAAGCGGTAGACGGAGCCGATGGGCACGCCCGCGCGGGTGGCGACGGCCCGGGTGCTCAGCTGCTCGTAGCCGGTCTCGTCGAGGAGTTCGGCGCAGGCGTCGAGGATCCGGGCGAGGCGCTCGGCGCTGCGCTGCTGGACGGGCGTACGGCGCAGGGCGGGTCCGGGGCCTGAGCCGGAGCCGGGCGGCTTCGGGGCGGCCTGCGCGGGGACGGACGGCTCGGCGCCGGACGGCTTCGGGGTGGGCTGGGGCACGGGGACCATCATGCCGTTCCCGCCGCGACGGGTTCCTCCCTGGAACCCCCCGTGCGCGCACCACGTCCAAGCCGCCCGGCCCCCAGCGGCGAAAGGCGCGGCGAAACACCCCGTTGACGTGACCGGGAGCGGAATCCTACGGTCATGCATAGGATTGTTGTGAGCGTCAGGACAGGAGCACGCGATGAACGCGGAGACCCGCGCGGAACAGGCCAGAAAGACGGCCGAAGCGCTGACCTACAGCACGGGGTTCGGCAACGAGCACAGCTCCGAGGCCGTCCCCGGCGCCCTGCCGGACGGGCGGAACTCGCCGCAGCGGGCACCGCTCGGCCTGTACGCGGAGCAGCTGAGCGGCAGCGCGTTCACGGAGCCGCGGGCGCACAACCGGCGCTCGTGGCTGTACCGGATCCGCCCCTCGGCCACGCACCCGCCGTTCACCCGGATCGACAACGGCGCGCTGCGCAGCGCGCCTTTCACCGAGACCGTGCCCGACCCCAACCGGCTGCGCTGGAACCCGCTGCCGGAGCCGCCGGCCGGCACCGACTGGCTGGCCGGTCTGTGGACCCTCGGCGGCAACGGCGACGCGACGCAGCGGGCCGGCATCGCGGTGCACCTCTACCACGCGAACGCGCCCATGGAGCGGGTGTTCAGCGACGCCGACGGCGAGCTGCTCATCGTCCCCGAGCACGGCGGGCTGCTGCTGCGCACCGAGCTCGGCAACCTGGCGGCGGGCCCCGGCGAGGTCGCGCTGATCCCGCGCGGTGTCCGCTTCCGCGTCGAGCTGCTCGACGCGACGGCCCGCGGTTACGTCTGCGAGAACTACGGCGCCCCGTTCCAGCTGCCCGACCTGGGCCCGATCGGTGCGAACGGCCTGGCCAACGCCCGTGACTTCCGGGCGCCCGTCGCCGCGTACGAGGATGTCGAGGGCCCGGTGGAGGTGGTCAACAAGTACTGCGGCAACCTGTGGTCCGCGACCTACGCCCACTCCCCGCTCGACGTGGTCGCCTGGCACGGCAACCACACCCCGTACGTCTACGACCTGCGCCGTTTCAATGTCATCGGGACGATCTCGTACGACCACCCCGACCCCTCGATCTTCACGGTGCTGACCTCGCCGTCCGACACCCCGGGTCTCGCGGGTTGCGACTTCGTGGTCTTCGCGCCGCGCTGGCTGGTGGGCGAGGACACGTTCCGGCCGCCGTACTTCCACCGCAACGTGATGAGCGAGTACATGGGCCTGATCGAGGGCGCGTACGACGCGAAGGCGGAGGGTTTCGTGCCGGGCGGCGGTTCGCTGCACAACATGATGTCGGCGCACGGCCCGGACCGGGAGATCTTCGACAAGGCGAGCGCCGCGGAGCTGAAGCCGCAGAAGATCGACGACGGTCTGGCCTTCATGTTCGAGACCCGTTGGCCGGTCACGGCGACCGCGCAGGCCGCTGAGGCGGACCACCTGCAGCGCGGCTACGACGACGTATGGCAGGGTCTTGAGCGCCACTTCCGGCCGTGAAACACCCGGAACACCGGGAACACCCGTAACATCCGGCCGGGTGTCCCGTAGTCGTCGTACGGAGTAGACCGTGACCGCCTTCGCTCCCGACTCGCTGGTCCTGAACCGGAAGCTTCCGCTCTGGTACCAGGTCTCGCAGTCGTTGCGCGCCTCCATACTGGGCCGCACCCCCGACGCCTCGCTGCGGCTGCCCACCGAGGAGCAGCTCGCCGCGCATTACGGCGTGAGCGTGCTGACCATGCGCCAGGCCCTCAAGGAACTGGAGCAGGAGGGCCTGATCAGCAGGCACCGGCGGCGCGGCACCTTCATCGAGCCGGGCGCCCGGCGGTCCACTCCGCGCCGGCTGCTCGGCTCGATCGACGCGATCGTGGCCCAGCAGTCCGGCGAGCGGACCACCGTGCTGGGCCACGGCACCGAGCCGGTGCCCGGCGAGCTCGCCGAGTACTTCCCGGGGGCCGCGGAGGTCGCGGTCTTCCGGCGGCTGCGCGCCGACGGGGAGAGCGGAGAGCCCACCAACTGGGCGGAGAACGCGGTGCTGCCGGAGCTCGCGGCGGGCATCGACCCGGCCGATCTGGAGCGCTGGCCGATGACGAAGGTGCTCCGTGACGTGGTCGGGGTCCGGATCAGCCGGATCACCGACACGGTGGAGGCGCGGCTCGCCGACCCGGAGACGGCGCAGTTGCTGCGGGTGCCGCTGCTCTCCCCGATCCTCCACTACACGGGTGTGACGTACGACGAGGACGGGCGGGTCGTGGACGTGGCCCGGATCCGCTACCGGGGGGACCGGTTCTCGTTCACGGTGACGGTCGAGGCGCAGTGAACCCCTGACCCGCCGGGCCGGTCACCGGGCCCGGGCGGCCGCGGGCCGCGAGCCGTGCCCTGTGGCCCCGCGCCCTGGATGCCCACTCCCCGCCCTCGTTAGCATGCGGGGCGTGACGGAGGACCTGCCGCTGACCGGTGACGCGCCCCTGCTCGACGACCTCATGCCCTGGTCCGTGGCGCCGCTGCGGCTCGGGCGCTCGTGGATCGTCGCGCCGGATGCCCGGACGCTGCGCGAGCGGTGGGCACGCCTCGTGGCGGCGGAAGGGGCCGAGCGGGAGGGGCTGTTCCGGGGGAGCAGGGCGCGGACGACGGGGAGTTCGGTGGCGGCGCTGCCGGGCCAGCGGACGGGGACCGGGCGGCTGGCGCGGGAGGCGGGGCCGTGTCCGGAGCCGGTGCGGCTCGCGCACGGGCCGTTCGACGAGCAGTGGTTGCTGCCGGATCACCGACTGATCGACGCCGCGCGGCCGGAGTTGTGGCGGGTGGCGGACGCGCACCAGCTGTTCGTCGTCGAGCAGGGGTACGTGCCGGGCGCGGCCGGTCCCGCGCTTCTGGTGACGGCGGCGCTGCCCGACGGGCGGTCCCCGGCGGGGCGGCCGGGACGGATCCGGCCGCTGTTCCGGCGCCCGGGCGGGCAGGAGCCGAATCTGGCGCCGGGGCTGCTCGGACTGCTGAGCACGCGGTACGGGCACGAGGTGGCCGCGGCGGACCTGGCGGCGTGGGCGGTCGCGGTGGCGCGGCCCTCCCCCGCCGGGTGCCGGGTGCCGCTGCCGGCGGAGCCGGGGGTGTGGGCGGCGGGTGTGGCGCTGGGCCGGGAGCTGACCGAGGTGCAGTTGCGCGGGGCGCGCGGCGGGGCCCGGCCGCGGCTGCCCGGGGGCCGCAGGCCGTACGTACGGGCCGCGATCCCCGCCCGGCCCACGGCCCTCGCGTACGACCCGGTGGACGAGGTGCTGAGCCTGGACGACGGCAGGATCTCGCCGGTGCCGGCCGCCGCCTGGGCGTACGAGGTCGGCGGCGTGCGCATGCTGGAGCAGTGGTTCGCGCACCGGACCGCGGCCGCCGAGCCGGGCACGCTGGAGGCGATCGGCCCGGCGGCCTGGCCGCAGGAGTGGACCTCCGAGCTGCTTGAGCTGATCACGGTCCTCGCTCTGCTCGCGGGGCGTGAGGAGGAGCGAACGGAGCTGGTGGCGCGCGCCGGTGCCGCCGGACTCGGCGCGGGCACCCTGCGGGAGGCGGGCGTCCTGCCCGTACCCGGGCGGGCCCGCCGCCCCGCGTCCGTGCTCGACCATCAGGAGGAGGGGCCGGAGGGGCAGTTCATGCTCCTCTGACCGGCCGAGAACACCCCCTGATCACGCTTCTCTCGGCGTGAAGGAGTCGAGCAGGCGGGCGATCGTCTGCTCGAAGATCTCGTCGGGGTCGGCGGGGCCCGGGGACGCCGCGAGCAGCGCGGCGAGGTGCGGATACGCGCCGGTCATGACCTGCCGCATCAGATAGGCGCCGCGCACGGCCTGTTCCTCCGCCTCCGACCAGGGCAGGCCACGGGCCCGTTCGGCGATGGCCTGCTCGTTGCGGACGGTGGCCATGACCGTGCCGTTGATCATGGCGATGAGCTGCATCTTCAGACCGGGGTCCACGTCGAGGGGGACCAGGGCGCCGAGACACCACTCCAGGTAGCGCAGGGCGTTGGGGCTGAATCCGTACGCGGTGGTCATCACCCGGGCGAGCCAGGGATGCCGTTCCATGATGGCGCGGGTCTGCCGGGCGAGTCCGGTCATGTCGGCGCGCCAGTCGCCACTGGGGGTCTCGGGGAGCTCGTACTCGGCGCTCGCCGCGTCGACCATCAGCTCGTAGAGGTCTTCCTTGCGCGGCACGTAGTTGTAGAGCGACATGGTGCCGCAGCCCAGGTCGGCGGCGATGCGGCGCATGGAGACGGCGTCGATGCCCTCGGCGTCGGCGATCCGGACGGCGGCGGCGACGACGTCGCCCCGGCTGTGGGCCGGTCGGGGGCCGCGGCCGGTGCGCTCGGGGCGCGCCCAGATCACTTCGGGTTCGGCCGCTCGGCCCGCCATCGCTCATCACCTCGTCGCCCCATCGTAACGACCGCGACGACGCCGCCACCGCGCGCTGCCCGTGCCCGCCCGCACCGCGCCACCCGGTTACGTACACCGTACGTAATGCGCTACGGTCCCTCCATGACAACAACTACGTACGCTGTACTTAGTGAGGGTCTGCGGAAGCGGTTCGGCGAGGTCCACGCCCTGCGCGGGCTCGACCTCGCCGTCCCCGAGGGCACCGTCTGCGGGGTGCTCGGGCCGAACGGGGCCGGGAAGACCACGGCGGTCCGGGTGCTCACCACGCTGGTGCGGCCGGACGGCGGCAGCGCCCGGGTGGCCGGGTGCGACGTGGTCCGCGACCCGGCCGGGGTGCGGAAGCGGATCGCGGTCACCGGGCAGTACGCCTCCGTCGACGGCGACCTCACCGGCGCCGAGAACCTGCGGCTCTTCGCCCGTCTCCTGCGCGCCCCGCGCTCGCGCGCCGACGAACTCCTGGAGCGCTTCGGCCTCACGGCAGCCGCCGGCCGGCCGGCCCGCACCTACTCCGGCGGCATGCGCCGCCGGCTCGACCTGGCCGCGAGCCTGATCGTGCCGCCGAAGGTGCTCTTCCTCGACGAGCCGACCACCGGTCTCGACCCGCACAGCCGCAACGGGATCTGGGACGCCGTACGGGAGTTGGCGGCCCAGGGCACCACCGTGCTGCTCACCACCCAGTACCTGGAGGAGGCCGATCGGCTCGCCGACGAGGTCGTCCTGGTCGACGGCGGCCGGGCCGCCCACCGCGGCAGCCCGGCCGGACTCAAGGCGCTGATCGGCAGTCACGCCGAGGTCGTGGTCGCCGAACCGGCCCCGCTCGAAGCCGCCGCGGCCGTGCTCGACCGGCTCACCGGCTCGCTGCCGGACCTCGACGCCGAGCGCCGCACGGTCGGCGTGGTCACCACCGACCCCACCCTGACCCTCCCCCGGCTCGTCCGGGAGATCGACGCGGCCGGCATCCCCCTCCTCGACGCCTCACTGCGCCCGCCCACCCTCGACGAGGTGTTCCTGCGCCTCACCGACCGCAAGGAGTTCGCCGCATGAGCACCAGCGCCCTCGTCCACGACGGCAGCGCGATGCTCGGCCGCCATCTGCTGCGCATCCGGCACGCCCCGGCGATCACGGTCATGACACAGACCATGCCGATCGTCTTCCTGCTCTTCTTCGGTTACGTGTTCGGCAGCGCGCTCGCCATGCCGGGCGCCGACTACCGGGCGTTCCTGGTGCCGGGGATGTTGGTGGCGACGGCCGCGAACGGCGTGATGACCGGCATGTTCCAGGCCGCCCAGGACACCCACCGGGGCGTGACGGACCGGCTGCGCACCCTGCCGGTGAGCCGGGCGGCGGTGCCGTTGGGGCAGGCCCTCGCCGATCTGGTCACCACCGCGGTGGGCACGGTGCCGCTGCTGCTCGTCGGGCTCGCGATGGGCTGGCGGATCGAGGGCACGGCCGGCGCGGCGCTCGGCGCGCTCGGGCTGCTGCTGCTCTTCCGGTTCGCGGCCACCTGGGTGGGCATCCTGCTCGGCCTCGCCTCGAAGAGCGAGGAGGCGGCCGGCCAGCTGGGCAGCGCGACCTTCATGCTGCCGCTGCTCTCCAACGCGTATCTACCGACCGAGGGCATGCCGGGCTGGCTGCGCACGATCGCGGAGTGGAACCCGATCTCGGCGGTGACGACCGCGGTCCGTGAGTTGTCCGGCAACACACCGGTACCCGCGCACGACGGCGCGGCCTGGCCGGTGACGCACCCCGTGGCCGGAGCGCTGATCTGGTCGCTGGCCCTGATCGCGCTGTGCGCACCGGCGGCGGTCAGGCGCTACACGCGCGGCTGAGCGACCGGGCGGCCGAGCCGGGACGGCCGTACGGACAACAGTCGGCGTTCAGCGGTCAGCGGGCGGGTAGGGAGAGGCGCCGGACGGGCGGGGACACGTCCGGCGACGGGTCGGAGTCGGGCCGTGGGCCGAGCGGGTGCGGGCGGGAGCGATGCGTCGGGGTACGCGGGAGCCCGGCCCGGCCGGCCTGTCAGTGGTGGCGGGCGGTCAGTGGTGGTTGCCGAAGAGCGAGCGGCGCAGTCGGCGCAGCGGGGCGAAGAGCGAGACCCGCGCGCTGCGGCTGCGGTGGCCCTGCACCGGCACCTCACGCGTACGTGTCGTCAGCTCCCGCATGAGCAGCGTCGCCTCGGCCGCCTCACGCTGCGGTATGGCGGGACCGCCGAGCACCGCGAGATGGCGGTCGAGGCGCGAACTCGTCGCGCTGCTCCCGCAGGTGATGGCAGGCACACGCGGCCTGCTGCGCATTGCTATCTGTTCCATGTCACTCCCCACCCGTACGAGGGCACCCGGCCCGGGCAGGTTAACCCTATCGCCCCGCTACGACACCCGTGTATTCCGGCCGCAGGATTCACCGCTCATGTACGGGGGTTGACGATCACTGTCCGAATCCGTCTGGTTCCAGGGCGAGTTGGACTGGGATCGAACACCTGTCGAACCGTCACGAACCATCCTGCACGCCCGGCCCCCACCTGCAGCCCGTCAACCCCGTGTGATCTCCGCCACCAAATCCCCCGGCCCTCCGCTACCGTGGAGTGATGACGGTCATCGCGGGTCGTTACCGGCTGCTCGACGTGCTCGGCGAGGGCGGGATGGGCACCGTCTGGCGCGCCCGGGACGAGGTCCTGGGGCGCGAGGTGGCGGTCAAGGAGGTGCGCGCCCCGGCCGGTCTGCCGGCCGAGGACCGCGAGCGGCTGTTCGCGCGTCTGGAGCGCGAGGCCCGGTCCGCCGCGCGGATCACCCACCGCAATGTCGTCACCGTCTATGACGTGGCGCTCGACGACGACCGTCCGTGGATCGTGATGGAGCTGGTCCGCGGGCTGACGCTCGCCGAGACCCTGGAGGCCGAGGGGCCGCTGCCGCCGCGCCGGGCGGCGCATGTGGGCGCCGAGGTGTGCGCGGCGCTGCGGGCGGCGCACGCGGCGGGGGTGCTGCACCGGGACGTGAAGCCGGCGAACGTGCTGCTCGCCAACGACGGGCGGGTGGTGCTCACCGACTTCGGGATCGCCGCCGTGGAGGGCGTCTCGCCGCTGACCATGACCGGCGAGCTGATCGGCTCGCCCGAGTACCTCGCGCCCGAGCGGGCGCTGGGGCGCACACCGGGGACCGCGGCCGACATGTGGTCGCTCGGTGTGCTGCTCTACGCGGCGGTGGAGGGTGTGTCGCCGTTCCGCCGCGAGACGCCGCTCGACACCCTGCGCACGGTGGTGGACGAGGAGCCCGCGCCGCCCGTGCACGCGGGCCCGCTGGCGCCGGTGATCGAGGGGCTGCTGCGCAAGGACCCTGCGCGGCGGCTCTCCGCCGAGGCGGCGGAGGACCAGCTGCGGATCGTCGGCGCGGGCGGCGCGCCGCGCACGGAGCCGCCGCCGGCGGGGGCGTACGCGCCGTTCCCGGCCGGAGTCCAGGAGGGCCCGGGCGGAACGGGCGGAGCGGGTGGTCCGGGCGGGACCGGGCCGACCACCCCGATGCCGGTGGGGCCGGAACCGGAGCCCGAACCGGAGCCGGGGCCGCGCCGGCGGTGGGGCCTGGTGGCCGGGATCGCCGCGCTGCTCCTGGTGGCGGGCGGCCTCACGTACGCGGTGCTGCGCGACTCGGACACGGGCACGGACGGGACGCCTCCGGTGCCGACGGTGACCACGAGCGCGACGACGGAGCCGGCCACGGCCTCGCCCTCGACGTCGGCGGAGCCGAGCACCACCTCGCCGAGCGCGACGACCACTCCCCCGGTGTCCGTGATCGTGAGCGTACGGGCGGTGCGCGACGCGTATACGGGGGCGTGTCCGCCGGCGGCGGACGCGGCGCCCGCGTTCACGGGGGTGGTGACGGTGGACCGGACGCCGGCGACCGTGTCGTACCGCTGGGCGACGGAGAGCGGCGAGAAGCAGGACGCGGCCTGGCGGACCCTGGACTTCCCCGAGGGCGGGCCGACGGAGCGGCAGCTGGACCGGACGCAGGCGGACTATCCGGCGGGGGCGCAGGTGAGCGACCGGATCCGGCTGGAGGTGCGGGAGCCGGTCGCACGGCAGTCGAACTGGGTGGCGTTCACGGTGAGCTGTGAGGAGACGGCCTCGCCGTCGGCGTCGACGGGCACGGCGACGCCTTCGGGCGGGACCGCCTCCCCGGGCGGTGCTCCCGGTCCCGGCGGTACGCCGGGCGGGGATACGGCTGCTGGTGCGGGTACGGGTACGGTTACGCAGCGCCGTTGAAGGTCGGCAGGTAGCCGCCCGACTGGCCGGCGGCGGTCGGGTGGTACGACTCGCCGATGTTCAGCCAGTTGACGCTGTGGAGCCAGGCCGAGCCGGAGCAGATCTCGTGTCCGGTGAAGGCGGGGACGACGCTGGCGAAGGGGAAGCCGTGGTTCGCGGCGCGCTTCGCGGTGGCGGCGTTGAGGTAGTCGGAGGCGTCGTTGATGGCACGGCGCTCGTTCTCGCTCAGGCCGGCGATGCAGGTGCCGTTGAGCTGGTAGAAGCGCGGGTACCCGAGCACCACCACGCGGGCGTTGGGCGCCTTGTTCCTGATGGCGTTGTAGACCGAGTCGAGCTTGCCCGGCAGGGTCGTGTCGACGTAGCTCTTGGCTTGATTCACTCGGTTGATACAGGTCGCCTCGGACTGCAGGACACAGGTGGTCATGACGTCGGCGAAACCGGCGTCGTTGCCGCCGATCGTGATCGAGACCAGGTCGGTACCGGTGTTGAGCGGTCCGAGCTGATTCGCCGTGACATCACCCGTTCGGGCGCCCGAGCAGGCCGTGAAAGCGAAGGACGACGGCGCGTTGGCGTTCTTCCAGAGGACCGGATAGGCCTTGGTCGAGCGCTTGCAGTCGCCGCTGGCGCTGTCGTAACTCCCGGCTCCGACACCGGAGGAGTACGAGTCGCCCAGGGCCACGTAGTCCACCGCGGCGGTCTCGGCGGCCTGTGCGACCCCGGCCCCGGTGAGGGCGAGGACGGCGCCGAGGAGCAGCGAGGACGAGAAGGCCGTAAAACGGGACAGTTTCATGGAACCTCCCTGTAGCAGGATCTCTGCGTTACCAGGTAGTAGCAGCGGATCCGGCCGACCGGAAGTGTTCATGTCAAAACTGGTGATGAACGCGCGTTGAAACCCCTCGGAAACACTCCAGAAACCCATCAGATCAAGCCAACTGACGGAGTGGACCCACCCGGCCGTTCGTCCCGCCCTTCGTCCCGTCGTCCGCCCTGCCGTTCACCCTGCCGTTCGTCCTGTTCAAAACCCCGTGCACGGAATGCCCGGTTGCCGGATCATGGGCGCCATGTCTGCGCCGTCCCCGTCCTCCCCGTCCGCACCGCCCGCCCCGCCCGAACGGGCACTTCCCCTCCGGCTGCACGTCGATGACGACGACTCACCGATCGATGTCATCGACGCGCTGTTCCTCGGCCGCTTCACCACCGGGGAGCAGCCCCACTCGCACAGCACCAGCCTGGACCGCGTGAAGCCGGCCGCGACCCTGCTGCCCGCCGGCGCACGGGTGGTGCGGGCCGCCAAGGACGACGACCGCAGCGCCGTGCTCGCCGAGGGCGAGGGCTGGACCGTGCTCGTCTCCCGCTGGAGCCGCGGCGCGGACGTCACGGTCACCGCGACCGACCCCGAGCTCGCCGAACGGGTGCTCAAGGAGGCCACGGACGGCGCGAAGGACGAGCCGGAGCCGCAGCCGGAGAACGTCCCGATGGGCTTCTGGTACGTGTCGCCCCGGCGCGGCCCGCACCGCACCACCCGGCAGATCGACGCCGGGACCTGGGAGGAGATCCGCCCCAACTACACCGCGCCGGTCGCCGAGTCGATGGACCGGCTGATGGCCGTCAGGCCCGAGGACATCGCGGGCCGGCTGCTGCTCCTGCACGGCCCGCCCGGCACCGGCAAGACCTCCGCGCTGCGCACCCTCGCCCGGTCCTGGCGCGACTGGTGCCAGGTCGACTGCGTGCTCGACCCCGAGCGCCTGTTCAGCGACGTCGGCTATCTCATGGACATCGCCATCGGCGAGGACGAGGGCACCGCCAAGGGCCGCTGGCGGCTGCTGCTCCTGGAGGACTGCGACGAGCTGATCCGCGGCGAGGCCAAGCACACCGCGGGGCAGGCCCTCTCCCGGCTGCTCAACCTCACCGACGGACTGCTCGGCCAGGGGCGCAACGTCCTCGTCGCCGTCACCACCAACGAGGACCTGGAGCGCCTCCACCCCGCCGTGGTGCGGCCGGGCCGCTGCCTCGCCCGGGTCGAGGTCGGCCCGCTCACCCGGTCCGAGGCGGTGCGCTGGCTCGGCCGCGAGGACGGCGTCGGGCGCGACGGCGCCACCCTGGCCGAGCTGTTCGCACTGCGGCGCGGCACGAACGCGCCGGGCCTGCCGGAGCCGCGGACGGCGAACGCGGGCCTGTACCTGTAGGACGCCTGTAGGACGTCTACTCGTCGTACGCGGCCCGCAGCGCGTCCCGCACCGCCGCACCCGCCGCCTCGTGGCTGAGGCCAAGACGGTGGGCCTCCGTCGCATAGGCCGCGGCGGCCGTGGCGGCGAGTCTGGAGGCCGCGTCCGAGGCGGCGGCCACGAAGGTGCCGTTGCGGCCGCGGGTCTCGATCACACCGTCCGCCTCAAGCGCCTTGTACGCCTTGGCGACCGTGTTCGCCGCGAGGCCCAGGTCCTCCGCGAGACCGCGCACCGTCGGGAGCTTGTAACCGACGGGCAGTTCGCCCGAGCGGGCGCTCTCCGAGATCTGGGCGCGCAGTTGTTCGTACGGAGCGGTGGTGGCACGGGTGTCCACGCTGATTCGAAGCGTCACCCGCCTGATTCTGCACCCCGCCCGCCGGAAAATGGGAGGCGGCCGGAACCGCACGCCGCATAGCGTGCGGTGACATGACTGTGATCGTCCGCGATGTACGGCCCTCGGTCCCCGAGGACGCCGAGGCCTTCGCCCGGGTCCGGCGCGCCGCGCTGCCCTTCCTGCTCGCGACCGGTCGGCAGGTCGCCCACGACTGGGCGCACGCCCATCCCGACGCGCACGCCCGGCCGCTGATCGCCGAGGTCGACGGACAGGTCGTGGGCACCGCGCAGGTGTCGCTGGCCCACGAGTCGCCCGAGCCCGGCGTCGGCGACGTCAACGTCTACGTCCACCCCGAGCACCGCCGGCTCGGCGCCGGGACGCTGCTGCTGCGCGCCGCCGAGGAGCATCTCGCGCGGGCCGGGGCGACCACCCTCTACAGCTGGGTGCTCGACGAGCCGGTGAACCGCGCCTTCGCCGAGCGGCACGGCTACGCCGGGAGCCGCTCCGCCTTCTTCCTGCGGCTCAACCTGACGACGGCCGAGCTGCCGCCGCTCCAGGAGGCGCCGCCGGGGGTGGAGCTGCGCACGGCGGCCGACTACGCCGCCGATCCGCGCCCGCTGTTCGAGCTCGACGCGCTCACCACGGCCGACGAGCCGGGCGACGTGCCCGCCGAACTCGACGACTACGCGCACTGGCTGGCCACCACCTGGGAGCACCCGCTGCAGAACCACGCGCTGACCACGGTCGCCGTGGCCGACGGGCGGCCGGTCGCGTTCAGCGCGGCCCTCACCGACGGCACCGGGCGCTACGGCTCCGGCATGACCGGCACCGCGCCGGACCACCGCGGCCGGGGCCTCGCCAAGCTGGTGAAGAACGCGGCGCTGCACCGCGCCCGGGCGGCCGGCTGCACCGAGGCCTTCACCGGCAACGACACCGGGAACGCCCCCATGCTGGCCGTCAACCGATGGTTCGGCTACGAGATCTGCGCGAAGGAGACCCGTCATGTCCGCCGGCTCGGCCGAGGTTGAGATCGCCCTGGTGAAGGGGGGCCGGACCAAGATCCGGTATCCGGCGGTGCTGCTCGCCGACGACGGGGTCCGGCTGACCGTGCGCGCGCCCTGGGCCGCGCCGGGCGTACGGGACTTCGGCTTCGTGCGCTTCGAGCCGGGCGACGTCTTCACCGAGCACTACTGGCGGGACAGGTGGTACGCGGTGAAGGAGGTCCGGGCGGGCGACGGCACGCTCAAGGGCTGGTACTGCGATGTGACCCGGCCCGCCGTGGTGGCCGCGGACGGGGCCTCCGTGGTCGTCGAGGACCTGGACCTCGATCTGTGGGTGTCGGGCGACGGGCGCGAGGTGCTGCGGCTCGACGAGGACGAGTTCGCGGCGAGCGGCCTGGCCGCGTCCGACCCGGAGGCGGCCGGCCGGGCCGTACGCGCCCTGGACGAACTGGCCGCCCTGGGGCGCGACGGGCTGCGCGGACTGCTGGAGGGCGATGTCCCGCCGGGGCTCAGCGCAGGGTGACGTCCTGGCCGGTCTGCGCCAGGAAGGCGGGCATCGGCAGGCCGAGCGGGCCGGTGGCGGTGAGCTGCATCAGCGTGGCCTCCACGTGCGCCGAACCGGTCCGGTAGCCGGGGTCCTTCACCACGGCGCTGTTGGTCCATCGGTGCACCAGGCCGTCGCAGACGGCGCGGGTGCCGCCGATGCCGGTGGAACGGTTCGCCTGGACCAGCGTGGAGCTGACGAAGACCGGGCCCGCGCTGTCGTCGGCGCAGCGGTAGCTGCCGGTCAGGGTGACGGTGCCGTCCTCGGCGGCCGTGCCGTACGCGTCGACGGCGAGGGCGTCGACGGGCGCGGCGTGGGCCGGGCCGGCGGCGGTGGCGGTGGCGGTCGCGGCGCCGAGGGCGAGGAGGGCGCCGGCGGCGAGCGCGGTGAGGGCGGTGAGGCGGAGGCGCATGGGTGGGGGGTCCCTTCGGGGTGGTGAGGCTGCCCGCCAGGGATACCGGATCGCGTTGCCAGATGTCCGAAACTCACCCCTTTGGGGGCGAGTTGCGGGGGACCGGCGGGCGGCGCCCGCCGGTCCCCGGGTGAGAGTGCGCGGCTACGAGAAGACCGAGGCGCAGGTCGTCGCGGTCGCGTGGGCCGGGTCGAGGGCGTTGTTCACCTCGTGGAAGACGATCCGGTCCACCGTGCCGATGGCCACGTGCTCGGACAGGTCGAGCGCGCACCGGTCCTGGAGCAGCACGTTGCTGACGTTCGGGCCGGACAGCCAGCCCGACTGGTACGGGGTGACGACCTCGTCGTACTTGGTGGCGATCACCGTGTACCGCACGCCGGGCACGGTGTCGCCGCCCGCGTTGAGCTTGGTCATGAACGCCGAGCCGGCGATCTGGTCGGCGAGGCCCGGGGTCGCGGTGGTCAGCAGGTCCTGGGCGCCGGGGAAGTACGGCAGGAGCTGGGTGAGCCCGCCGAGGGTGGTGCCGTGGTTGTCCGGGGCGATGCCGACGAGGGCGTTCACCTTGTCGGCGCCGCCGAGGAACTTGAGGTAGTAGCGCGGCATCATGCCGCCCTGCGAGTGCCCGACGAGGTCGGCCTCGGCGGCGCTGGTGGCGGCGAGGACCCGGTCGACGTACGCGTCGAGCTGGCCGGCGGACTGGTCGATGGGGCCGAGGCCGAAGAACAGCGGCACGCCGGGCAGCTGCCCGTAGTCGAGCGAGAAGACGCAGTAGCCCCGGTCGACCAGATAGGGGGCGAGTCCCAGCCAGTTGTCGATGGAGTTGCCGAAGGTGCCGTGCACCAGGACGACGGGGCGGGGGTGGGCGGCGGACGGCTTGCAGGTGAAGTCGTTCCAGCCCCGGCTGGGGGCGTCGGCCTGAGCGGTGGCGCCGGGGACGAGGATGGCGGCGGCGGTGAGGAGCAGGACGGACAGCGCTCTTGCGATGTGCTTCCAGGACGGTCTCCGGGACGGCTTCCAGGGCAGCATCGGGCGATCTCCTTGCGGCTCAAGGGGAATGGGGGGTGCTACGCCCTGCGGTCCGGACCACAAGTGGGGATGTGCGCTTTCCGCCAAGTTACGGACGGGTAGCCGTGGTGGGAAGTTACGCGTCGGTAAAAAGTCCCGTGTCGCCTACACCCTCGTGCTGACACGGTCGTACTGACGCGGGCTCATGCCGCGAGCGACCCCGGCAGCACCGCCCTCGGGCCGTACTTCGCGCGGGCCCGGTCCGCGACCGCCTCGATGCGGCGGGCCTTGTCGTCGGCCGGGTCGAAGGTGAGCTGGTGGGCGGCGGACTCGGCCGGGGACAGGCCCTCGGCGCGCAGGGCGACGGCCCGGACGCGGGCGCGCTGGAGGCCGAACGAGGCGTGGATCGCGTACGCGAGCGCGCTGAGGTCCGCCGAGTGGGCGGTGGGTTCGCGCAGGGTGCGGGTGCGGGTCGACGTGGTGCGGTCGGCGTAGCGGACGGTGACCGTCAGGGAGCGGCACACCTGCTGCTCGGTGCGCATCCGGGCGCCCAGTTCCTCGGTGAGCGAGAGCAGTGCCCTGCGGTGCTCGCCGGGGTCCAACTCGTCGTACGGGAAGGAGCGTTCGGCGGCCATGGAGCGTGAGATCTCGCCGGGGACGACCGGGGTGCGGTCGACGCCGCGGGCCCGTTCCCACACCTCGCGGCCGGCCTTCGCGCCGATCAGCCGCTGGAGCACGGCGAGCGGCGCGTCGGCGACCCGGCCGGCGGAGTCGAGCCCGTAGCCGCAGAGGGTACGGGCGGTGGCGCGGCCCACTCCGTCGAGGGCGGCCACCGGCCGGTCCCGCAGGAAGGCCGCCGGGTCCTCGACGACCAGGGTGACGCCGTGCCGGGCCTCGCGGGCCGCCATCCGGGCCAGCATCGGGTTGGGTCCCGCGCCGATGACGCAGTCGACGCCGTACAGGGCGAGTGCTCTCACCCGGATCACCGAGCCGAGTCGGGCCGCGCTCCAGCCGAAGTAGCGCAGCGCGCCGCGCACGTCGGCGAGCGCCCCGTCGGGCGGGGCGGCCTCGACGAGCGGGGTGAACTCCCCGAGCAGGTCGAGCAGCCGGGGAAGCATCACCTCCCCCGCCGGCTCAAGCCGGAACCGTACGCAGAGGATCATCCCGCGCTCCCCGGACTGCTGTGCCACAGCTTCCGCGACGGCGTCGCGGCGCCTTCCCCGGCCGGCCGGAGGTCGGCCCAGGGGTTCATCGCGTAACCGGTGGACATCGTGATCCGGCGGCCGGTGTCGGCCTCGCCCGCCACCGGAACGGGCTCTTCCGAGAGCCGCTCCCCCACCGCCTCCAGGCCCCCGCTCGCCCGCAGTTCGGCCAGCTCGGCCAGGTTCCACGCGGCGGCGCCGACCACGCTGAGGCTGCGCGGACCGCGCCGCTGCACCACGCCCCGGACGAGCAGCAGCCAGGAGTGGAAGACGGTGTGGGCGCAGCGCTCGTGCGAGTCGTCGAAGAAGGCGAGGTCGACCAGTCCGGTGCCGTCGTCGAGGGTGGTGAAGATGACCCGCTTGCCGGAGCGGATGGGCGGGGTCTGGGTGGCCGCCTTGGCGCCGGCGACCAGGACGGTCTGGCCGTGCCGGGCGGAGCGCAGCCGCTGCGCGGAGACCACACCGAGTTCGCGCAGGAAGGCCTGGTGGTCGCCCATGAGATGGCGGGAGGCGTCCATGCCGAGGATGCCGAGTTCGGCGCTGAGCCGTTCGGTCTCGTCGAGGTCGGGCAGGCCGACGGGGGCGGTCCTGCGGCCCCGGGCGAGCGGGAGCTGCCCGCCGTAGGAGGCGGCGCCGCGCTGGACGCGGTGGAGTTCGGTCAGATGCAGCAGCAGGTCGCGGCGGTTGGCGCCGAAGGCGTCGAGCGCGCCGACCTGGGCGAGCCGTTCGGCGACCGGCTTGCGCGGGCGGGCCCGTTCCCAGAAGTCGAGCAGGGAGGCGTAGGGCTGTCCGGCCTCGATCCGGCCGCTCTCGGCCTCGCTGATGCCGTGGACGTCGGCGAGGCCGAGCCGGAGCCCCCACACCGGAGCCATATCCGCTTTACCGGACACCAGTTCGATACGGTGGGCGGCCGCCGACCGGTTCACGTCCAGCGGCAGCACGGGCACCCCGCGCCGCCGGGCGTCCGCGAGCAGCAGCCGCTTCGGGTACATGCCGGGGTCGTGGGTGAGCAGCCCGGCGTAGAAGGCGGCCGGGTGGTGCGCCTTGAGCCAGGCCGACTGGTAGGTCGGTACGGCGAAGGCCACCGCGTGCGCCTTGCAGAAGCCGTACGAGCCGAAGGCCTCGACGATCTCCCAGGTGCGGGCGACGACCTCGTCCTCGTACCCCTGCCGCCGCGCCCGTTCGGCGAACCAGGCCTTGATGCGGCCCTGCGACTCGGGATGGGAGAGCCCGCGGCGCACCTGGTCGGCCTCGTCGCGGCCGCAGCCGGTCATGATGCTCACGATCTTGATGATCTGTTCGTGGAAGACGACGACGCCGTAGGTCTCCTTCAGCGCGTCCGCCAGGTCGGGGTGCGGGTAGCGGACCGGGGCGCGGCCGTGCCGGGCCTCGATGAACGGGCGGACCATGTCGGCGGCGACCGGTCCGGGCCGGAAGAGCGAGATGTCGACGACGAGGTCGTGGAAGTTCTCGGGCTGGAGCCGGCCGACCAGGTCGCGCTGGCCCGGGGACTCGATCTGGAAGCAGCCGAGGGTCTCGGTGGAGCGGATGAGCCGGTACGTGTCGGGGTCGCCCGGCGGGATGGCGTCGACGTCCGGCCGGGTGCCGGTGGCACGCTCGACCTCGGCGACGGCGTGCGCCATCGCGGACTGCATCCGCACCCCGAGGACGTCGAGCTTGAGCAGCCCGAGGTCCTCCACGTCCTCCTTGTCGAACTGCGCCATGGGCATGGGCGAGGGTCCCGCGCCTCCGGGTCCCGCGGGGATCTCTCCGGCGGTGGGGACGACGGGGGTACGGGCAAGCAGCGAGGCGTCGGAGAGGAGCACCCCGCACGGGTGCATGGCGATCCCGCGGGGCAGCGCGTCGAGCGCCTCGACCAGTTCCCAGAAGCGCTCGTGTCCCGCCGTCCGCTCCAGCTCCCCTTTGAGGCCGCGCAGTTCGGGCAGTTCGTCGAGGGCGGCGCGGGCGTCCCGGGCACGGATGTGCGGGAAGGCCTTGGCGATCCGGTCGATCTCGGCCGGGTCCATGGACAGGGCGGCGCCCACGTCCCGTACCGCGTGGCGGACCCGGTAGGTCTCGGGCATGGCGACGGCGGCGACCCGCTCGGCGCCGAAGCGGTCGAGGATGGCCCGGTAGACCTCCAGGCGGCGGGCGGACTCCACGTCGATGTCGATGTCGGGCAGCGCGGTGCGGCGCTTGGACAGGAAGCGCTCCATCAGCAGGCCGTGCTCGACGGGGTCGGCGTGGGCGATGCCGAGGAGGTGGTTGACGAGGGAGCCGGCGCCGGAGCCGCGGGCGGCCACCCGGATGCCCATGCCCCGTACGTCCTCGACGACCTGCGCGACCGTCAGGAAGTAGGTGGCGAAGCCGTGGTGGGCGATGACGTCGAGCTCGCGGTGCATCCGGTCCCAGTAGGCGTGCCGGCCGGGGCGCCGGTCGTAGCCCTTGCGGACCATGCCGGCGGCGGCCCGGGAGGCGAGCACCCGCTGGGCGGTGCGGTGGGCGGCGCCGACCAGGTACGGCTCCGGGAAGTGCGCCGAGCCCATGCCGAGGTCGTCCTCGGGGTCGACCCGGCAGGCCGCGGCGACGCTCTCGGTGCGCTCCAGGAGCCGGTGGGCGGCGTCCCGACGGAAGCCGGCGGCCTCCACGACCCGCTCGGCGGCGCCCAGCATGGCGTCCGCGTCCTTGAGCCAGGCCTCGCCGCTGTCGAGTCCGGCGCGGGGGTCGACGGGCACGAGGCGGCGGGCGGCGTCGAGCACGTCGGCGACCGGGCCCTGGCCGGGGTCGGCGTACCGCACCTCGTTGCCGAGCACGGGCCGCACGCCCTGCTCGGCGGCGAAGCCGACGGTGCGGGCGGCGTGCCGCAGCGAGCCGGGCCCGGTGCCGGTGCGCCCGTGGTGCACGACCTCCAGGCACAGGGCGTCGCCGTACCGCTCGCGCCAGGGCGCGAGGAGCCGTTCGGCCCGGTCGGGGCGGCCCGCGGCGAGGGCGCGGCCGACGTCGGAGCCGGGGCCGAGCAGGACGAAGAGCCCGTCGCCGTGGTGCGCGGACCGGGGCAGCACGGGCTGTCCCTCCCCCGCGCGGGCGTGGGCGGCGGTGACGAGCGCGCAGAGCTCGGCCCAGCCGGTCCGGGAGCGGGCGAGGAAGACGGCGCGGGGCGCGGACTCGTCGACGAAGGCACCGCCGCGCACGGGCACCCGCCGCGCGGAACTGACCCCGCCGCCGACCGCGGCCCCGCCACCGACCGCTCCGGCGCTCGCGAACCCGGTCCGGCCCGCGGGCCGGGCCCCGGCCCGGGGGGCGTCATGCGCGACCGGGGCCAGGAAGGGCTCGTACCCGAGGTCCACGCCGAAGAGCGGACGGATCCCCTCCTGCTCGCAGGCCTTGGCGAAGCGGACCACGCCCGCGACGGTGTCGCGGTCGGTCAGGGCGAGGGCGTCCATGCCGCGCTCGGCGGCGCGCCCGGCGAGGCGGGCGGGGTGCGAGGCGCCGTAGCGCAGGGAGAAGCCCGACGCGGTGTGCAGATGCGTGAACCCCGGCATGCGCCGCCTCACCTCCCGCAGCAAAATCGTACGTACGTTCCCACCCCCTCACTCTCACCCTAACCCATTTTCGAACGCGCGTGCGATAATCGGGTTCGGCGTTCTCCCCGTACCTGCCCGACCTCTCCGCACTCCCTGCCCGTCATCCGTTCGGGCCCGTCCCACCTGCGGAAACACCGGTGTCACCCGAGCGTGGGGGCATGAGCCTCGTCGACGAACTGAAGAGCGCCGTCACTCCCCGAGCAGCCCTGCTGGTCGTCGGCGTCTTCGCCCTCCAGCTCCTGTTCATCGCCTCGTACGTCGGGGCCCTGCACAACCCCAAGCCGACGGACGTGCCCTTCGGCGTGGTCGCCCCGCAGCAGGTCTCCACCGTCCTCATGGGACGCCTGGAGCAGCTGCCCGGCGACCCGCTCGACCCGCGGACGGTCGCGGACGCGGACGCGGCCCGGGACCAGATCATGAACCGGGACATCGACGGGGCCCTGATCGTCGACCCGCGGGGCCGCACCGACACCCTGCTCGTCGCCTCCGGCGGCGGCACGGTGCTCTCCGCCGCCCTGGAGAAGATGTTCACCCAGGTGGAGGCGGCCAACCGGCGCACCATCCGGACCGTCGACGTGGCCCCGGCCTCCCCGCAGGACTTCGACGGGCTGTCCGCCTTCTACCTGGTGGTCGGCTGGTGCGTCGGCGGCTACATCTGCGCCGCGATCCTGGCCATCAGCACGGGCGCCCGGCCCGCCAACCCGCACCGGGCGGTCATCCGGCTCGGGACGCTCGCGCTCTACGCGGCCCTCGGCGGCCTCGGCGGCGCGATCATCGTCGGCCCGATCCTCGGCGCGCTGCCCGGCAGCGTGGCCGCGCTGTGGGGCCTGGGCACCCTGGTGGTCTTCGCGGTCGGCGCCGCCACCCTCGCCCTCCAGTCCGTCTTCGGGATCGTCGGCATCGGCCTGGCGATCCTGCTGATCGTCGTCGCGGGCAATCCCAGCGCGGGCGGCGCCTTCCCGCTGCCGATGCTGCCGCCGTTCTGGAAGGCGATCGGCCCGGCCCTGCCACCGGGCGCGGGCACCTGGGCGGCGCGCTCGATCGCGTACTTCAAGGGCAACGACATGACCGGGGCGATGCTGGTCCTGTCCGCCTGGGCGGTCGTGGGCACGGCGGTCACCCTGGTGATGTCCTCGCTGAAGCGACAGCCGGAGGCGGAGGCGTGACTCCGCACCGGACGTACGGCGAGGCCCCCACCGGCGGTGGGGGCCTCGTTGTATGTCCGGAACCGTCCGGGACGGCCTACTTCCCGTAGTACGCCCGGGTCATCAGCTCCTTCATCTCGTCGATCATCGGCATCCGCGGGTTGGCGGGCGCGCACTGGTCGGCGTACGCGTTCATCGCCTGCTGCGGCAGGGCGGCCAGGAAGGCCTCCTCGTCGACGCCCGCCGCCCGGAAGGAGGCGGGGATGCCGCACCGGTCGCGCAGCTCCTCCACCGCCCGGGCGTAGGACTCCACGCCCTCGGCCGGGGTCGCGGCCGGCAGGCCGAGCATCCGGGCGATCTCCTGGTAGCGCTCGGGGGCCCGGTAGACCTCGGCCTTGGGCCACGGCACGGCCTTGTGGGTGACGGTGCCGTTGTGCCGGATCACATGCGGCAGGAGCAGGGCGTTGGTGCGTCCGTGGGCGACGTGGAAGGTGTTGCCGAGGGTGTGGGCCATGGCGTGCACCAGGCCGAGGAAGGCGTTGGCGAAGGCCATGCCGGCGATGGTGGACGCGTTGTGCATCCGCTCGCGGGCCTCGGGCGCCTTCGCGCCCTCCGTCACACAGGTCTCCAGGTTCTCGAAGATCAGCCGGATGGCCTGGAGGCACTGGCCGTCGGTGAAGTCGTTGGCGTAGGCGGAGACATACGCCTCGGTGGCGTGGGTCAGGGCGTCGAAGCCGGAGTCGGCGGTGACCGTCGGCGGCAGGTGCAGCGGCAGCAGCGGGTCGACGATGGCGACGTCCGGGGTGAGCGCGTAGTCGGCGAGCGGGTACTTCTGGGCGGCCGCCGGGTCGGAGATGACGGCGAAGGGGGTGACCTCGCTGCCGGTGCCGGAGGTCGTCGGGATCGCGACCAGCCTCGCCTTCTCGCCGAGCTTGGGGAAGGCGTAGGCGCGCTTGCGGATGTCGAAGAACTTCTCCTTGGTGTCCGCGAACTCGACCTCGGGCCGCTCGTACATCAGCCACATGATCTTCGCCGCGTCCATCGGCGAGCCGCCGCCGAGGGCCACGATGGTGTCCGGCCCGAAGTCCCGCATGGCGGCGGCACCGGCCCGGACGGTGGCGAGCTCCGGGTTGGGCTCGACGTTGTCGATGATCTGGATCGCGACCGGCTCGGGGCGCCCGCCCAGGATGTCGGTGATCTTCCGTACGAAGCCGAGGGCGCCCATGGTCTTGTCGGTGACGATCGTGACCCGCTTCAGGCCCTCCATGTCGCCGAGGTAGCGGATGGCGTGGCGCTCGAAGTAGATCTTCGGCGGGATCTTGTACCACTGCATGTTGGTGTTGCGCCGTCCGATCCGCTTGATGTTGATCAGGTTGACCGCGGAGACGTTGTCGCTGACGGAGTTGTGTCCGTACGAGCCGCAGCCGAGGGTCAGCGAGGGCAGGAAGGCGTTGTAGACGTCGCCGATGCCGCCGAAGGTGGACGGGGCGTTGACGATGACCCGGATCGCCCGGACCCGCCGGCCGAACTCCTCGGCGAGCGCCTCGTCCTCGGTGTGGATGGCGGCGCTGTGCCCCAGACCGTGGAACTCGACCATCCGTGCGGCCAGTTCGAGGCCCTCCTCGGTGGATCCCGCCCTGAGGGCGGCGAGCACCGGGGAGAGCTTCTCTCGGGTGAGCGGCTCGTTCTCGCCGACCTCGGCGCACTCGGCGATCAGCACCGAGGTGCCCTCGGGGACCTCGAAGCCGGCCTGTTCCGCGATCCACACCGGGGACCTGCCGACGACGTCCGCGTTGAGCTTCGCGCCGGCGCAGTCCGCGCCGTGGGCGGTGGCGCCGAAGAGGTACTCCTCCAGCTTGGTCTTCTCGGCGGCGGTGACGACATGGGCGCCGAGCCGCCGGAACTCGGCGATGCCCTCCTCGTACACCTCCGTGTCGAGGATCACGGCCTGCTCGGAGGCGCAGATCATGCCGTGGTCGAAGGCCTTGGAGAGGGTGATGTCGTGGATCGCGCGGCGCAGCCTGGCGTCCTTGGCGACATAGGCGGGGACGTTTCCGGCGCCGACGCCGAGGGCGGGCTTGCCGCACGAATAGGCGGCGCGGACCATCGCGTTGCCGCCGGTGGCGAGGATGGTGGAGACGCCCTCGTGGCGCATGAGGAGCCCGGTGGCCGCCATCGACGGCTCCTCGATCCACTGCACGCAGTCGGCGGGCGCGCCGGCCGCGACGGCGGCGTCGCGCACGATCCGGGCGGCCTCGGCGGAACAGCGCTGGGCGGAGGGGTGGAAGGCGAAGACGATGGGGTTACGGGTCTTCAGGGCGATCAGCGCCTTGAAGACGGTGGTCGAGGTGGGGTTGGTGACGGGGGTCATCGCGCAGACGACGCCGACGGGTTCGGCGATCTCGGTGATGCCGTTCAGCTCGTCGCGGCGGATCACACCGGCCGTCCGCAGCCCGGCCATCGAGTGGGTGACGTGCTCGCAGGCGAAGAGGTTCTTGACCGCCTTGTCCTCGAAGAGGCCGCGGCCGGTCTCCTCGACGGCAAGGCGCGCGAGTTCCCCGTGCGCCGCGAGGGCGGCGAGCGAGGCCTTCTTCACGACGTGGTCGACCTGTTCCTGGTCGAACGTCCCGAACTCCGCGAGCGCCGTGAGCGCCCGTTCGACGAGTCCGTCCACCATCCGTGCCGCGTCCATGACGGCGTCTCCTTCCGGATCCCTTCCCCGTTGTCTCGCACTTCCATTCGACACCCGGGGGTGGTGGGGCGGCGCCGGGGAAAGACCTGAGGACGAGGGGCGAAGGTCCTGGAAACGACCGGCCCTCCGGTCACCGCGGAAGCGGTGGCCGGAGGGCCGTAAGACCTGCGGAGGCTACGGGATGGACGGCTACGGGATCAGTAGACGTTCACGCCGTACGCGCTCAGCGCCTCCGTCACGGGCTGGAAGAACGTGGTGCCGCCCGAGGTGCAGTTGCCGCTGCCGCCGGAGGTGAGGCCGATGGCGCGGCTGCCGGAGTAGAGCGGGCCGCCGGAGTCGCCGGGCTCGGCGCAGACGTTGGTCTGGATCATGCCGTAGACGATGTCGCCGCCGCCGTAGTTCACCGTGGCGTTGAGGCCGGTGACCGTACCGCTGTGGATGCCGGTGGTGGAGCCGCGGCGGGTGACGGACATGCCGACGGTGGCGTTGGCGGCGCTGGTGATGTCGACGCTGCCGACCGTGCCGGACTTGGTGATCGAGGTGTTGGTGTAGCGCACGATCCCGTAGTCGTTGGTCGGGAAGCTCGACCCCGCCGTGCTGCCGAGGACGGTGCTGTGGGAGGAGTTGGACCACCAGGTGCCGGCGCCGTCGGTGCAGTGACCGGCGGTCAGGAAGTAGTAGTTGCCGGCGCTGTCCTTGACATTGAAGCCGAGCGAGCAGCGCCAGCTGCTCGCGTAGATGGCGTCGCCGCCGGAGATCAGCTTGTTGAACTTCCCGGCGGTGCGCTCGATGCGCAGGGCGCCGGCGTTGTCACCGGCCTGGCGCTTGATCTTGGCGATCTCCGCCTGGGACACGGTGGAGTCGACGGTGACGACCACCTTCCCGGTGGCGGCGTCGGTGCGCCAGGCGGTGCCGGCGACGTCGGCGGCCAGGACGGCGTCACCGGCGGCGGACAGCTGGGTGGCGCTGAAGGTGCCGGCCGACGCGGCGGAGTCGGCGCTGGCGGTGGGGACGGCGATCGCCGCCGCGGCGACCAGACCGGTCGCGATGGCGAGCATCCGGACCGTTCTCGTGGGGGTGGTGCGCGTGGTCCTCACTTCTCATTCCTCCAGAGGGGAATATCGGGGGTCCGCCGTGGGGTGACGGGCCCGTGAGGCGCGGCCTTGGGGGGCCTGCGCTGTGGGGGAGTCTCAAGCCGCACGGATTTCGGCCGCAAGGGCGGCTTTCGGCCGTGCGACTTTCAACCAACCAGCCGGGCAAGGGAGTTGCTCGATACAGGGCCAGGTGGCTCGGTACGGGGCCGGGTGGCTCAGTACAGGCTGACCTTGTACTTGGCGAGCGCCTCGGGCACCGGCTGGAAGAACGTGGTGCCGCCGGTCGAGCAGTTGCCGCTGCCGCCGGAGGTGATGCCGAGCGCCTTGGTGCCGTCGTAGAGGGCACCGCCCGAGTCGCCGGGCTCGGCGCAGACATTGGTCTGGATCATGCCCCGCACGGTGCCGCCGCCGGAGTAGTGGACGGTGGCGTCGAGGCCGGTGACGGTGCCGCTGCGGGTGCCCGTGGTGGAGCCGGAGCGCTTGACGGACTCGCCCACGTACGCGTCGGCCGCGGTGAAGCCGCCGGTGTGGCTCAGCGAGGTGTTGTCGTAGCGCACCAGGGCGTAGTCGTTGCCGGGGAAGCTGGAGCCGGTGGTCGGACCGATCAGCGTGGACTGGGCCGAGTTGGCGTACCAGGTGTTCACGACGTTGCCGCAGTGACCGGCGGTGAGGAAGTAGTAGGTGCTGCCGCTGCGGACGTTGAAGCCGAGGGAACAGCGGTAGCCGTTGCCGTAGATGGCGTCGCCGGCGGCGAGCAGGGGCTTGAACACGCCGGAGGTTCTCTCGACGCGCAGCGCGGTGGCGTCGGCCCCGGCCTGGTGCTTGATCTTGGCGATCTGCGCCTCGGAGACCGTGGAGTCGGCGGTGACGACGACCCGGCCTGCGGCCTTGTCGACGTACCAGGCGGTGCCGCCGACGTCCGCCTTCAGAACGGCGGCGTCGGCACGGGCGAGCGCCTGGGCGCTCGCGGGTCCGGGCGTGGGGGCGGCCTGGGCGCCGGGAAGGCCGAGGGCGGTGGCCGCCGTTGCGGCGGCGACGACGGCGAGCAGCCGGATGCGCGTGGTCCTCACTGTTCTCCTTCGGGTCACGAGCGGAGGGACCCGTGGGTGGCGGGTCCATGAGGCACCGTCAGGTGACGTGTTCCTGACATGCACCGCGAGCGATACTGACCCACCGATCCGGAACGCACAAGACCGCCCGCGCGCCCGGTCTACGCGCGTGGGCGGCGCGGGGTGGCGGGGCGGCGGGCGGGGTGCGGCCCGCGCCACCCGTCGGCGCCCGGCCGCCGGGCGGCGGGCTGCAGGTGACCGGCGACGCGCCGGGACCGAGTCGCGGCCGACCGGCGACGCACGGAGCTGCCGAGCCGCAGGCGGCAAGCGGCGGGCGGTGCGTCCGGCCGCCCGGCCCACCGCCCCCTGCGGGATCGCGGGCGGATCGGACCCCCGACCCGGCGTCAGCTCCCCGCTACCCGCCGCTCGCCCGCCGCGATCTCCGTGGCGAGCGTGTTGCCCGGGGGCGGGAAGGGGCAGATGAAGTGCGGCGCGAACGCGCACGGTGGCAGCAGGGTGCGGTTGAAGTCCACCGTCACCGAGCCGTCCGCCGCCGGGGCGGGCGGGCGGAGGAAGCGGAAGCGGTAGCTGTCCTTGCCGCTGGTGGCGTCGGCGAAGACCGCCCACAGCGTGCCGTCGGCCTCGACCGCGACCTGGAGGCTGTGGTCGGTGCCGTCGAGGTCGAAGACCAGCTCGCCGGCGAGCCCGAGGCCGCGTTCCCGGCCGTCCGCGTTCTCCACCCGGACGCTGCGGGCCTCGGCGTACGGGCGGAAGACCCCCGGCCGTACCCATTTCTCGTCGTACGGCGTGGCCTCGATGCCCCGGAAGGCGCGCCGCGCCGCCGACTCCGGGTCGAAGTCCCGTACCGCCCATTCGCCCTCGCGGCGTAGCACCACCAGGCGCCGCCCGTCGGACTCGGCCCGGGACTCGTGGATCGGGGCGTGGTCGGCGGTCAGCCGGACCGTGCCGATCAGCGGCGCCCCGTCGACCGTGATCGCGTCCTCGGCGCCCGCGGTGAGGACGACCTCGTCGCCGTCCGCCCGCCACTCCCCCGGAACGGCCGGAATTCGCCCCTCGGGAAAGTCCGAGAGCCAGTAGGTGCCAGTCAGCGAGAGCGGTCCGTACGACGAGGCGACGGCGGCCGTGCGCTGTTCGTGCCAGTGCTGCCAGTCCTGTGATGCATCCGTGCTCATGGTCAGTCACCATTCCACAGCCCGGAGGGGCGGGCCGAGGAAGGCACGCGCCCCCTCAGCAGTCGCAGCCGCAGTCGCATCCGTCGCAGCAGCACCCGTCACCGCAGCAGCCGCAGCCGTCCGAGCAGTTGCTGCAGCAGTCACAGCAGTCGCAGCAGCTGCCGGGGTCGTTGCACAGCGCCTCGCGACGCTGACGGCTCCACGGGTCCTCGTAGGTGCCGCAGCACATCTGGCAGGTGCAGGCCAGGCCGAGCCAGACGGCGCAGCCGGCCAGCGTGCCGCGGCGGTTCGGCGGCTCCGGCGGCAGCGGGCCGCCGCCGGGCCCGCCGGGGCCGGGGTGCCAGGGACCCGAAGCGGGGTCGGCGTACGGGTTGCCGGGCACGGGCACATGCGGCGGCTGCCCCCCGCCCTGAGCACTGTGCGTCGCGCCATGCGTCGCGCAGCCGGCCCCCGTGGTGGCGAAGGCCCGGTCGACGGAGACCCGCAGCTCGTGCGCGAGCAGCACATGGGCCAGATGCCCGTCGGTGAACTCGGCGTCCTTCAGGGCGAGGCGTATGCCGTGCAGGGCGTCGTCGGCGAGCCGGCGGGCCTCCTCGCGGGAGGTGCCGGTCGCGGTGAGCGGGTTCCAGGCGCCGCTCGCGTCGTCGGCGGTCTGGTCCTCGACGGCGTCCAGGAGATGGGCGAGCCGGCCGAAGAGCCTGCCGGCCTCGGCGAGCGGTTCCGCGTTGCCGGGGCGGCCGGCGAGGACCGCGGTGTGCGCGAAGGCGGCCGCGGTCGCGGTCTCGGTCGGCTCGGTGACGGTGAGCAGCGAGGTGCCGGGACCGGCCAGGGCCTCCAGGCCGGTCTGCCGGTCGACGGCGTCGACCAGGACGGCGGTGTCGAAGCCGAGTTCCCGGCCGGTGCGGGCGCCGGCCCGGTCCCAGGAGCGGGCGACCCGGCGGGCCGCGGCGGCGACCGGCCGGCGGGCGAGCAGCCCGTCCCGGTCGGCGACATGGTCGCGGATCTTCGCGGAGGCGAGCACCAGGGAGACGGCGGCGGCGAGCCGCGCGCCCTCGCCGCGCGCGACGGGCGCGGTCCGCATGGCGCGCAGCGGGCAGGGACCCGCGGTGCGCCGGCCGGTCTCGGTCCGGCCGGTCTGAGCCTCCGTCAGAACCGAGACGATCAGACCGTCGTAGTTGGTGACGACCCGGGCGAACTGCCCGTGGTCGGCGCGAAGTGCCAGGCAGAGGCCGCAGAGATGGGCCATCCACTCGGTCTTCAGATGTTCGGTGAGACGATGCGCGCAGGGTCTGACGATTCCGAACAAGACACTCCCCCGTGGACCGGCGCGTGGGCTCCGCGCGACTGCGTCGGGCATCGTACCCAGCCGGCGCGTTCACCCGTACGCCCCGGTCGTCACCCTTCTGGCCCGACTTTCATATTTTAAGTTGCACGCCCCCGTCCGACCCCCTGTCAGCCCCCGCATACCGCAAGATCCCTGACGAATCGCCAGATTTCGACCCTCACGTTCTGCACCAGTACCGTCACGAATCCCCTGCGCGCCGACTATCCACTTGGCGCGCGATCCGCATCATGGACGACGATAGGGATTGCGGAACCACTGACCGCGCGAAAGGAGGCGTCCATGGGATCGGTGCGCAAGGCCAGTGCCTGGCTGGGACTCGTCGAGGACAACGACGAGCGTTACTACGACGACGAGTACGCCGACGGTGCCGAGGGCAACGACGCCTGGGTGACGGACCCGCGGGTGCGGGTGGCGTCCGACACGGCGCAGGACCACGGCCGTCGGATCGCGACCGTCTCACCCGACGGGTTCCGGGACGCCCGGGGCATCGGCGAGCTGTTCCGGGACGGCGTCCCGGTGATCGTGAACCTGACCGCGATGGAGCCGAACGACGCCAAGCGCGTGGTCGACTTCGCCGCCGGTCTGGCCTTCGGCCTGCGCGGCTCGATCGAGCGCGTGGCGACCCGGGTCTTCCTGCTGACCCCGGCCGACACGGAGATCGTCACCGGCGGCCGCTCGCAGACCGGGTTCTTCAACCAGTCCTGAAGCAGTCCCGAAGTCCGAAGTCCCGAACCAGTCCTGAGCCGGTTCGGTCCGGTCCGGCCCCCGGCCCGTTCCGACCGTCAGCGACTCGGTCCGTCAGCGACTCCGACCGTCAGTGGCCCGGCGTTCCCGAGCCGGCCGGTTCGGCCCGGCCCCGCGTCGCGGGGACCCGTACGGCATCCGCGGCCCCGCCCCCCGTCCGCGGCTCACCGGCAGGTCCCGGCAACGCCCGGGCCGGCCCCCCGCCGTCCAGGGTGTCCGCCCTGTCCACCGCGTCCGCGAGCTTCGGGTCCACCGGCGGGCACTCCATCACCCGCGGCAGGCGCAGCGCCATCAGCGCGCCGACGAGCAGCAGCCCCGCGCTCACGAACAGCGTCACGTGCAGTCCGTTCACGAAGGCGTGCCGGGCCGCGCGGTGCAGGGCCTCGCCGGCCGTGCCGCCGAGCCGGGCGGCGACCTGGTAGGCCTCGCCGAGCGAGTTGGTGGCGGCCTTCGCCGCGTTCGCCGGCACCCCCGGCAGCCCGCTGAGCCCGGGTGCGTACGCCGCGTTCATCACGCTGCCGAGCAGCGCGGTGCCCATGCCGGCGCCGAGCTGGTACGAGGTCTCGCCGATCGCCGCGGCCCCGCCCGCGCTCTCCGGCGGGGCCTCGCTGAGCATCGACTCGTACGCCGAGAAGAGCGTGGTCTGCAGGCCGAAGCCGAGCAGCACGAAGCCGATGGTGAGCAGCAGCGGCCGGTCGTGCTGGCCCATGAGGACGAGCAGCAGCACCGCGGCGGCGGTCAGCAGGAAGCCCCAGCTGACCATCCGGCGCGGGCCGAGCCGGCGCAGGGTGTACGAGCCGGTGGCGCCGGCCGCCATCGCGGCGAAGGTCAGCGGCAGCAGCCGCAGGCCGGTCTCGACAGGGCTGAGGCCGAGGACCAGCTGGAGGTACTGGACGGCGATCAGCTGGAGACCGACCAGGGCCAGCATCGCGAGCACCACGCAGCCCACCGAGGTGGTGAAGGCCGGGCGGGCGAACAGCCGGATGTCTATCAGCGGGTACGGGCGCCGCTTCTGACGCCGTACGAAGAGGACGAGCAGTGCGGCGCCGAGCAGCAGCGGGCCGAGGGTGCCGAGGGCGAGCGGCGGGTCGCCTGCGCCGAGCCGCTTCACGCCGAGGACGACGCCGAGCACACCGGCCGCGGCCATCAGCGCGCCGAGCACGTCCCAGGGCCCGTCGGCGTCGCCCTTCGACTCGGGCAGCAGCAGCCGGCCGAGCGGCAGCATCAGCACCATCAGCGGAATGTTGATCAGGAAGACCGAGCCCCACCAGTAGTGCTCGACGAGGAAGCCGCCGAGCACCGGTCCGGTGGCGGCGCCGATCGCGGCGGTGGCCGTCCAGATGCCGATGGCGGTGGCCCGCTCGCGCCGGTCGGGGAAGACGGCGCGGAGCAGCGAGAGCGTCGCGGGCATGATCATCGCGCCGCCGACGCCGAGCAGCGCGCGGGCGCCGATCAGCACCTCGGGCACGGTGGCGAGCGCGGCGACCGCGGAGGCGAGGCCGAACAGCGCGTAACCGAGCAGCAGCACCCGTCTGCGGCCGACCCGGTCGCCCAGGGTGCCGAAGAGGATGAGCAGCGAGGCGCAGATCAGCGGATAGGCGTCGACGATCCACAGCAGCGCGGTGGAGCTGGGGCGCAGGTCCTCGGTGAGGGAGGGGACGGCGACGTGCAGCACGGTCGAGTCGAGCGCGACGAGCAGCAGGCTGACGCAGAGGACGACGAGGACGACCCAGCGGTTGGCACCACCGCCGGCGGTGCGGAGACGTGCTCCGGCCGTGTTCGTCCGCGCCATGTACGTACCTCCCAGTGAAGCCCTCGCGCTCGGCGGGCACCGGCCGGGGAGCGGTCCCGGGACGGCCCGGCATCGACGGGCGAGTGAATCGCCAGCGTACGCGAGTTCAAGGCCCGATCACGTGGTGCAGCTCTCACCCCGGCGACCGCGGGGGTGTGGCGTACGCCACTCCGGACGGACCGCGCGCCGGCCGGAGAAGGGCCGGCGGACGGGCGGTTTCCGGGGGTAATTCGGCACTCGGGGGCGTTCGGGGAATTCCGCCGTGCCCTCGGACAGGCTTACGGAAACACCGGTCCGGAAAAAGTGAGGGAGGTCATCGGATTTTCCGACGGGTGACACGAACAAACGCCCGGACGAGAGCGACTCCACATCACATCGTCATCACGAAGGCACGGGAACGACCAAGGTCGCTACTCACTCCCTGTAACGTCGATTGGGTGCGTACCGACATCTTTGCCCGGCTGGACCGGGAGCCGGAACCGCCGAAGATAGAGGTCCCGCGGATGACCCGCACGCGTCTCGCCCTCTTCGGCGGGACGCTGGCGTTCTATCTGGCCATCGTCGTCGCCGTACTACTGTCGACCTGGCTGGTCACCCTCGACTGGAAGATCATGCTCTTCCGCCCCTACCAGCAGTGGCAGAGGCTGCACGCCTTCCTCGACTACTACGTCGTCCTCGGCCAGCGCGGTCCGACGGCCGTCATGGTGGCGGCGTGGCTGGGCTGGCGCTCCTGGCGCCAGCACACGCTGCGACCGCTGCTGTGCCTCGGCGCCGCGCTGCTGCTCCTCAACGCGACCGTCGGCGCGGTCAAACTCGGACTCGGCCGGCTCGGCCCCCACTACGCGACGCAGGTCGGCTCCGCCGAGCTGTTCGCGGGCGGCGACATATTCCCGTCCGGGCACACCGCGAACGCGGTCGTGACCTGGGGCATCCTGGCCTATCTGGCGACCACGCCGAGGGCCCGCCGCTATCTGTCCGCGCTGTCGGCGGTGGTCGCGCTCGGCGTCGGCCTCACCACGGTGTATCTGGGGACGCACTGGCTGAGCGATGTGCTGCTCGGCTGGGCCGCCGGCCTGGTGGTCCTGCTCGCGCTGCCCTGGTGCGAGCCGGTGCTCGCGGTGGCGGAGGCCTGGATCCTGGGCGTGCGCGACCGGCTGCGCGAGCAGCTGCGGTCCCGCCGGCGCCTGGTGCCGTCGCTGCCGGTGGCGAGCGGAGGCCCGCTGCCGGGCCTGTTCCCGCAGCGCCCGGCCGGGGCGGAGGAGCCGGTCCGCGAGGCCGTCGGCGCCGGCTCCGGCCGCGGTCCGGCCGCCCGGAGCGGTACGGCGCGGGCCGGGCAGCCGCTGGCGGCGCCCCGGACCCACGCGGCCCACGGCACGCATCACGCGGTACGGGCGGAGCGCAGCCCGGTCGGTCCGGCCGGCAGCCGCCGGCCGCCGCACTCGCGGCCCGTGACGGGCGGCTGAGCCGCCGGAAGCACCGTACGTACGCGGGAGGGCCCCGGCCGATGACCGGCCGGGGCCCTCCCGCATACCCCCGGAGCCCGCCCCCGGAGCCCGCCCCCGAGCCCGCCCCGCCGGACCGCTCCCGGCCGTGCTGCTCAGCCGAGCCAGACGCGCGTCACGACGCCGTCCGTGACCTCGAAGTTGATGCGCCCCTCCAGGTACTCCATGGTGATGATCGAGCCCGGCGGAAGGGCGCGGACGACGCGCCAGCCCCGGCTCCTGGCCAGCCGTTCGGCGGCCTCCTCGGCAAGCCCCAGATACGTTTCGGCGGCGTGATCGCGTGCGCGTTCGGGTGTCATACAGCTCACGTTAGTACCCTGCCGGTCACACTTGTGTCACAGGTTCTCGACATGAGTTCGATGTAAACGAGCCGTGCGGCAACAGCGGTTTCCGGCCGTTTCGCGGGTAATTCACGGCCTGTTCCACCGCTCTCGCCCAACTCCCCCGCCGACATCCGGAAAGCGCTTCCCGAATTCCGTACCCGCTTGCCCCGACCGGTAATTCGGCCGCGGTCGGGCCGGGCCGCGGCCGGGGCCCTCCGAGCCGCTGTGCCCCCGGCATTCACGATTTCCCCGCATCCCGTCCACGCCGTCCGCCGACCTGACGACCCGCCGGGCCGCCTCCCCCGCTGCCCGCCCGGACCGGGTCATCATCCGGGGATGGGTACCGAGACCGAGACCGCGGCCGCCGAAGCGCCGCGGCAGCGGCATGGCCGGGTGCTGATCGACTGGGTCACCACCACCGACCACAAGAAGATCGGCCACCTCTATCTGGCGACCTCGTTCGTCTTCTTCCTGATCGCCGGGGTGCTCGCGATGCTGATGCGCGCCGAGCTGGCCAGGCCGGGACTCCAGGTGCTGTCGAACCTGGGGTACAACCAGGCCTTCACGCTGCACGGCACGATCATGCTGCTGCTCTTCGCGACACCCACCTTCGCCGGTTTCGCGAACGAGCTGGTGCCGCTCCAGATCGGCGCCCCCGACGTCGCCTTCCCGCGGCTCAACATGTTCTCGTACTGGCTGTTCCTCTTCGGCGGCCTGCTGGTGGTCGGCTCCTTCCTCACCCCGGACGGTCCCCCCGCCTTCGGCTGGACCGCGTACGCGCCGCTCAACAGCCTGCTGCGGGCGCCGGGCATGGGCGTCGACCTGTGGATCGTCGGGCTCGCCTTCTCCGGCTTCGGCACCATCCTCGCCTCGGTGAACTTCCTGGCGACGATCATCGGGATGCGGGCCCCGGGCATGACGATGTTCCGGATGCCGATCTTCACCTGGAACATCCTCTTCACCACGATCCTGGTCCTGATGGCCTTTCCGGTGCTCGCGGCGACGCTGCTCGTCCTGGAGTCCGACCGGCGGCTCGGCTCGGTGGTCTTCCAGCCGCAGCACGGCGGGGCGCTGCTGTGGCAGCACCTGTTCTGGTTCTTCGGGCACCCCGAGGTCTACATCATCGCCCTGCCGTTCTTCGGCATCGTCAGCGAGATCATCCCGGTCTTCGCGCGCAAGCCGGTCTTCGGCTATGTGACCCTGGTCGGCGCCACCATGGCCATCACCGGTCTGTCCATCGTGGTGTGGGCGCACCACATGTTCGTGACCGGCGCGGTGCTGCTGCCCTTCTTCTCGCTCCTCTCCTTCCTCATCGCCGTGCCGACCGGGGTGAAGTTCTTCAACTGGACCGGCACCATGCTGCGCGGCTCGCTGTCCTTCGAGACGCCGATGCTGTGGTCCACCGGCTTCCTGGTGACGTTCCTGTTCGGCGGTCTGACCGGGGTGATCCTGGCCTCGCCGCCACTGGACTTCCAGGTGACCGACTCGTACTTCGTGGTGGCGCACTTCCACTACACGGTCTTCGGCACGGTCGCCTTCGCGACCTTCGCCGGCTTCTATTTCTGGTGGCCCAAGATCACCGGGCGGATGCTCGACGAGCGGCTCGGCAGGGTGCACTTCTGGACCCTCTTCGTGGGCTTCCACACCACCTTCCTGGTCCAGCACTGGCTGGGCGCGGAGGGCATGCCGCGACGGTACGCCGACTATCTGGCCGCCGACGGCTTCACCGCGCTCAACACGGTGTCGACGATCGGCGCCTTCCTGCTCGGCCTCTCCACCCTCCCCTTCCTCTACAACGTGTGGCACACCTGGCGGTACGGCGAGAAGGTCGAGGTGGACGACCCCTGGGGGTATGGGCGGTCCCTGGAGTGGGCGACCTCCTGCCCACCGCCCCGGCACAACTTCACGTCGGTGCCCCGGATCCGCTCCGAGTCGCCCGCCTTCGACCTGCACCACCCCGAGTTCGCCGTCTACGAGCGGATGCGGATCACGAGTCCGCCGCCGGAGCGCCGCCCGGCCGGCCGCCGAGGGCCCGGGCCGGAAGGCCCCTGAGCGCCCGCGCCCGGGGCGTACCGGCCGGGCCCGCTCAGCGGAAGCGGCGGACCAGGGTTCCCGCCTTCGCCTTCGCCGTGTACACCGCGTCGATCGCCGCGCCCACCCCGCGGTGCACGCCGGCCCGCAGGGCGCCGTGGGTGCGCGGGCGTCCGGCGGTGCCGGACGCGGCCAGGTCGGACCAGATCGACTCGTGCCTCACGGCGGTACGGGCCGGGTCGAAGCGCTCGGACGCGACGAGGGCCGCCTTCGCCGCGCGGGCGCGGCCTTCGTCGTCGTTGATCAGGGCGAGCAGCGCGGCGGCCACCGCCGCGGTGTCGTCGACCGGGACGAGCCGTCCGTCCACCCCGTCCTCGATGATCTCGCCGGGGCCGTGCGGGCAGTCGGTGGAGACCACCGGCAGTCCGCAGCGCATCGCCTCGACGATGGTCATCCCGAAGGACTCGCGCCGCGAGGTGACCGCGGCGAGCGAGCCCTTGGCCCACTCCGGCTCCATGGGGTGGGCGGTGCCCATGAGGAAGACGTGCCCGCCGAGCCCGAGCCGCTCGATCTGCCGGGCCAGGGTCTTCTTCAGGTCGTCGACGGCGTCGCCGGTGCCGTAGATCCGCAGCTTCCAGTCGGGCCGGGCGGCGGCCACGTCCGCGAAGGCGTCGATCAGCAGGTCGTAGCGCTTGACCGCGGTGAGCCGGCCGGCCGCGACGACGACCTTCGCGGCGGGATCGGCGGGCGGCACGGCGGGCGCGGGCACGCTGTTGGGCACGGCGTCGATCCGTACGCCGGGCAGCGCGAGCGCGCGATAGGCGCGGGCGTCGGCCTCGGTGACCGTGGTGACGGCGTCCAGGAGCGCGTACGCGTGCCGGATGTCGCGCCGCAGCCGGAAGCCGTGCCCGTCCAGGGTCAGATGCTCCTGGCCGACGAGGACGGGGCCGCGCGGGGCCTGCCGGGCGAGCTGGACGTTGAGCCCCGGGCGGGTGGCGATCACCACGTCCGCCTCGACGGAGGCGAGATGCGCGCCGATCCGGGCGTCGGTGAGCGCGCTGTACTGCTTCCAGCGCCCGTCGCCGCGCGGGAAGACCCGGGCGGGGCGGTGGAAGTCGGGATGCTCCCCGTCGTACCCCGGGCTGTTCTTCCGGATGTCGACGAGATGACGCAGCGTCACCCCGTCCGGGACCCCGAGGATGGGTTCGTCGCGGTGGCGGAACACCGAGACGATCTCCACCTCGTGACGGTCCGCCAGCTCCGCGGCGAGCGTGAAGGTCGTCCTGATCGTGCCGCCGATGTGGTAGCCGTTGTGGAGCAGGAAAGAGATGCGCATCGTGCCGCCGGATCCCCCCTGGTCAGGTGGTGGATGGTCGGGGTGACTGTACTGCCAGGCGCACAGCTGTTCACGGGCGGTACCCCAACTGGGGGACGCTGGCGCAGTTCTTGTTCATGTCCCCCTGCGCGATCCAGCCGCTGCCGTCGTGCCAACGGGCCACGGACAGACAGTTGTCGTGGAACTTCGGCGGCTCGGCGAGATGTTCGAAGCGGACGGGCAGGAGCAGCCCCCGGGCGGTGTACGGCTCCGCCCGGTTGACGTACCTCTCGACGCAGGCCCTGGTCGGCCCGCCGGGCTCGCCGAGGCAGGACCTGGCCGCGTCGGTGAACCACATGGCCGCCGCCCAGCCCTCCAACTGCCACTGGGAGAGCGTCCGTTGCCCCCGCTGCCGCATGGCGTCGCGGAACTCGCGGACCGCCGGGAAGTCCTGGTCGTCGTAGTTGCGGCTGGAGCCGGTCACATAGAGCGCGGCCCGGCAGGCGGGCGAACCGGCGTAGTCGCGCGGCACCGTCGAGGACCAGTTCTGCACGTTCGTCACCTTGGCCGCGACCCGTACGCCCGAGGCCTGCATCGCCTCGCAGAGCCTCGCGTTGCCGTGGGTGTCCATCGCGTCGAAGACGACGTCGACCTTCTGCGCGCGCAGATCGGCCGCCACGGCACGGAAGTTGGGCAGCACGAAGTCGACCTGCTCGTCGACCACCCGGTACCCCTCGGCGCGCAGCCCGTCGGCGATCAGACGGGCGTACCCGGCGGAGGCGGCCTGGTTGTAGGAGACGACGGCGGCGGTGCGGGCGCCGAGATGGGACCTGAACCAGCGGTAGACCTCGGTCCCGCCGTACAGGACGCCGTTCCAGCCCGGCGCCTTGCCGGTGCGCGGGGCGGAGCTGCCGTAGATCCCGTAGAGGTGGGGGTAGGTGTCGTACGCGGGGGTGAGCGGCTGGCCGCCGATGTCGGGGACGCCGGCCGCGGAGACCCGTGGCGCGCCCGCGTAGTCGAGGGCGGTGGTGGCGACCAGGGCGAAGACCTTGCGCTCGTCGACGAGCCGGTGCACGCACGCGTTGTTGCCGACGCCGCTGCCGCCGTCGTCGCAGGTGAGCACCTCGATCCGGCGCCCGTCGAGGCCGCCGCGGGCGTTCAGGGCGGCGAAGTAGGCGAGGGCGCCGTCGCGCGGGCCGGTGAAGGTGTCGCCGCCGACCGGGCTGGTGGCGCTGGTGATGATGCCGACGCGGAGCGGCTCACCGCCGGAGGGGTTGGCGGTGGGCCGCGTCTCGAAGGCGCGCTCGGGGAGCCGGCTGCCGCAGCCCGCCGCGGTGAGCGCGGCGAGCCCGGTGAGCCCGGCGACGAGCAGCGCCAGGGCCTTCTCAGCAGCCCGGGACGGTCGCACCGCTGGCCTGGACGAGGCCGCAGAGCGTCTGCACGGAGACCTTCCAGGTGTCGTTCTGGAGGACGGAGGTGCCCTTGGCGTCCGGCAGCGCGGTGTTGCCGGCAACGAGCAGGTCGTAGGTGACGTTCGCGCCGGTGGGCGAGGTGAAGTCGATGCTCTTGACCTTGACGGAGGTCTGGCCGGCGGTCTTGTCGCCGGCGAAGGCGGCGAGGACCGGAGCCATCTGCTCACCGTTCTCCAGGAGCTTGATCCGCTCGGCGGTCGGCGTCTTCGGGTCGAAGAAGGCGGTCCAGTTCTTGGTGATCTCCGCCTTGGCGGCCGACGGGTCCAGCGGCTGGTCCGTCATCGCGGGCGAGGTGGTCGGGGTGACCTGCTGGGAGCCGGAGCCGCCGTCGTCCGAGCAGGCGGCGACCGGCGTGAGGACGAGGACCGCCGCGGCGGCGAAGGCGGCCGCGCGTCGCTTGATAACCATCTGGCTCACCACCTGTCGATTCCAGGGTGGGCCGATCCCGGGCATAGCGCAAGGAAGAGAATTAAAGAGAACATAAAGGGTGAAGTGGTCTGCGAGGAGGGAGGCTCCCGTGGCGTCGATCCGGCGCCCGACGTCCGCGGCACGCCCGACGTCCGCTGCGCGGCTGCTGCTGTGGGGCGGGCTCGTGGCGGCCACCGGCGGGGCGGTGCTGTGCGTCGTCGGCTGGTACGGGATCTCCGGCGAGCGCTTCGCCGAACGCCAGCTGCCCTACCTGGCGTCCTGCACGGTACCGGGGGCGGCGCTGATCGTGGCCGGCGCGGTGCTTGTCGTGGGGGCGGTGCTGCTCGGCCCGCCGGCCGCGGAGGAGAGCCCGATGGCGGAGGCGGAGCCGGAAGGGGCCGGGGATGCGCCCGTGGCGGCGCCCTCGTCCGAGGACCCGCCGCTGCGGGTCCCCGGCGGGACCCTGGCCCACCGTCCGGACTGCCCGCTGGTGGCGGGCCGCCCCGAGGCGGTCCCGGTGGGGGACGCGGACCTCGACCCCTGCCCGGTGTGTGAGCCGTGGCCTCGCTGACGTACGACCTCGTCCTCGCCGGCCTCGCGGTCGGCAGCGCGGCGGCGCTCACCGGCATCGGCCTGATCGTCACCTACCGGGCCACCGGCGTGCTCAACCTGGCGCACGGCGCGATCGCGATGGTCTGCGCGTACGTGCTGCGCCAGCTGGTGGTGGAGTGGGGCTGGCCGCTGCCGGCCGGGGCGCTCGTGACGCTGCTCGTGGTGGCGCCCGGCATCGGCCTGGTCCTCGACCGGCTGGTGTTCCGCCCGCTGGCGCTCGCCGGCGCGGGGCCGGCGCAGACGCTGGTGGCGTCGATCGGTGTGTTCGTGCTGCTCGTCGGCGCGGCGGCGCTGGTGTGGGGCGGCGGCGCGCGGGACGACGCGCCGGTGCTGCTCGGCGACGACCCGTGGGCGCAGCTCGCGGCGGCCGTGGCGCTTGCCTGCATGGTGGGGGCGGTGACCCGGTGGACCCGGTTCGGGCGGGAGCTGCGGGCCGTGGTCGACAACCGTCCGCTCGCCGTCCTCTCCGGCATCCCCGCGGACCGGGTGTCGGCGGTGGGCTGGGCCTTCGGCTCGTTCACGGCCGGGCTCACGGGCGTGCTGCTCGCGCCGTACGTGCGCCTCGACCCGTACGGGATGCCGCTCCTGGTCGTCGAGGTCATCGCGGTCGCGGTGGTGGCGCGGATGCGGAGCCTGCCGGTGGCGGTGCTGACCGCGCTGGCGCTCGGCGTGGCGCAGGCGCAGCTCACCCGGCTGCACCCGGCCGGCTGGGCGGGCGAACTGCTCCAGGCGGTCGGGGCGAACCTGTTCGTGGTGGCGCTGCTCGTCGCCGCGCTGGTCCTGCCGGGGGTCGGCGACACGGACGCGCTGCCGCCGCCGCGGGCCGCGCCACGCGTGCCCGTACCGGTGTGGCTGGTGACCGCGGTGCTGCTCCTGCTGCCGCTGGGCTTCGCGGGCGAGGACCTGTCGACGGCGGTGCAGGTGCCGGCGCTCGCGGTGATCCTGCTTTCGCTGGTCGTGGTCGCCGGGCGGGGCGGCCAGATCGCCCTCGGGCAGGCGGCGTACGCGGGGCTCGGCGCCCTGTTCACGGCCCTGCTCTCGGCGGCGGGCCTGCCGGTGCCGGTCGCGCTCGGTGCGGCCGTGCTGTGCGTGGCGCCGCTCGGGCTGCTGACCGGCTGGCCCGCGATCCGCCGCCACGGCCTTGCGCTCGCCCTGGCGACGCTCGCCGTCGGGGTGGCGGTGAGCCGCTTCGTCTTCGCCCAGCCGTACGCCACGGCGGGCGTCACCGTCGACCGCCCGGCCGGCTTCTCCGACGACCGCGCCTATTACGCCCTGGAGCTGCTCGTCCTCGCCGCGTGCCTCCTCCTGGTCGCCGCCCTCCGCCGCGGCCGCACCGGCCGCGCCCTGGCGGCCCTCCGCGACCACGAGCCCGGCGCGGAGGCCGCCGGCGTCCCGGTCGCCGCCCTCAAACTCCTCGCCTTCACCCTCGGCGCCGCCCTCGCCGCCCTCGGCGGCGCCCTCCTGTCCATGTCCGTCCGCGCCTTCGACCCCGACGCCTTCGACCCGGTCCGCGGCCTCCTCTGGTTCGCCGCCGTCCTCACCCTCGGCGCCGACACCCTCCTCACCCCCCTGGCCGCCGCCACCCTCTTGGTCTCCCTCGACGCGGGCACCCACGCGGGTGTGGCGGTCGCCCTGATCGGCCTCCTCGCAGCCCTGACGGGCCGGGTGCCGCCCCTGCTGCCCTGGCTGCTGCGCGGCCCGGGCGCCCCGGCTTCTCGCGGGGCCGCGCCTGGACCTGGGCGAGGTCCGGGGGCGCGCCGGCTCGCACGGCCGGGACGGACGGCGCCGGGGCGGGGACCGGACGTGCGGGCCGCCCCCGGTACGGCCGGGGGCCGGGGGCCGGGACCGGCGGCCGTGCGGGGCACCCCGGGCACAGCCGGGAGCTGGTCGCGGCCACCGCCGGTGGAGCCTGCCGAACCGGCGGGCCAGGCGCCGCCGGTCGGCGCCGACGGGTCGACGGCCCTGGCCACTGGGGCTCCGCCCCACCCGGCGACCGGCGGCAGCACCGCCTCCGCCGCCCACACCCCTCGCCGGTCCACGCCCGCTGACGCGTCGCCGACGACACGGGCCACCCCGGCGCCCACAGCACCACCGGAACAGCAGACGCCGCCGACCCACCCCGACACCGACCCGACCCCGGACCTCCCGGCCGAGTCCCCGACGCCCGGCGGCGGGCCGAAGCCGGGGGCCGAACGGCCCACGCCGAGGGCGGAACCGGCGGACACCCCACCACCCACCCCAACACCCGGTCGCGGTGCGCCATCGGGCCCTGTCAGCCCAGCCCCGGTCCTGCCTGCGGACGCCACGACGCACCCACCCACTCCGCGCCCCGCGACCGCGCCAACGGCGGAGCCGGCCGGCGGCCTGCCGTCGAGGCCGGGGCGGCGGCCCGCGGCGGCGGGTGGGCCGACCGGCCACCTCTCGCCGACGCCGCCCGGCCCGGCGACGCCTGCGCGCACCGCCCAACGGCCCGCGGCCGCCGACGGCGGCACGCCACCCAAGGGCACCATGGCCGGAGGCCAAGAGGCCCCGCCCGCGCGGCTCGTCGCGCAGCACGTCCGGCTCGTTCATCCCGGGGGGACCGTCGCGCTGGACGGGATCGATCTCGTCGTGCGCGGCGGCTGCGTCACCGCCGTCGTGGGGGCCAACGGGGCCGGGAAGAGCACGTTGTTCGACTGTCTGGCGGGGGCCGCGAGGCCCACGGCGGGGCGGGTGCTCCTGGACGGGGTCGACGTCACGCGGAAGGCGGCGCATGTGCGGCAGCGGCTCGGGGTCGGGCGGACGTTCCAGCAGCTCGCCGTGTTTCCGTCGCTGTCCGTAGAGGAGAACGTCCGGGTAGGGGGGCCGGGGGCCGAGCAGGCGCTGCGGCTGACGGGGCTCGCCGGGGCGGTACGGCACCGGGCCGCGGCCGGGCTGCCCACCGGGACGCTGCGGCGGGTCGAACTGGCCCGGGCGCTCGCGGGGCGGCCGCACACGCTGCTCCTGGACGAGCCCGCCGCCGGTCTCGACACGAAGGAGGCGGAGGCACTCGCCCGGATCCTCGCCGCGCTCGCCGCCGACGGCCTCGCCGTCCTGGTGGTCGAGCACGACCCGGACCTCGTCGCCGGCATCGCCCGTACCGTCCACACCATGGAAGCCGGCCGCATCGTCTCCGGAGGCGACCCATGAGCGTCGAGATCGGCCTGCGCGCCGCCCGGGTCCGCTACGGGCCGCTCGAAGCCCTCCACGGCCTCGACCTCGCGCTGCCCGCCGGCACCGTCACCGTGCTCCTCGGCCGCAACGGCTCCGGCCGCAGCACCGCCCTGCGCGCGCTCGCCGGGACCGTGCCGCTGAGCGGCGGGCTGGTGGTGTGGCGGGGCGCGGACGTCACGCGGGTGCCGGCGCACGCGCGGGCGCGCCGCGGGCTCTGCTTCGTACCGGATCTGCGGGCGGTGTACGCGACGCTCACGGTCGCCGAGAACCTGGACCTGGCCGCGCCCGGCCGCCGGGGCGAGGCGCTCGCCGCGTACCCGGAGCTGGCGCCGCTGCTCGGCCACCGCGCCGCGACGCTGTCCGGCGGCGAGCGCCGCATGCTCGCGCTGACCCGCGCGGTCTGCTCGACCGCCCGGGTCGTCCTCGTCGACGAGCCGTCCCTCGGCCTTTCGGCGGCCGTGGCCTCCCGTACGTACGGGCTCCTCGCCGCCCTCGCCGCGCCGCCCCGCCGCTCGGCGGTCGTGCTCGCCGAGCAGCGCGTCCCGGCCGGTCTGCCGCCGGGCTCCCTCGCGTACGAGCTGCGCCGCGGCTCCCTCGCCGACGCCCGGGAGATCACATGATCGTGCGCTCAGGGGAGGCGCAGCATCGCGCCCACCATCAGCCGGTTCGGGTCCGCCCCGATCACCGCGCGGTTCGCCGCGTACAGCGCCTGCCAGCCGCCCTTGACGCCGAAGCGGCGGGCGATCGAGCTGAGGGTGTCACCACGCTGTACGACATGGGCGCGGCCGCTCAGCCCGTACCGCTTCGAGCAGACCGGCCACGCGCCCCAGCCCTGCACCCGCAGCACGGCCTCGGCGACCGTGATCTGCTGCGCGCGGGTCGCGAGGTCGGCGCGCCGGGCGTAGCGGCGGCCGCCGAACTCGTCCCAGGTGGGCTGCCAGAACTGCAGCCCGCCGTAGAAGCCGTTGCCGGTGTTGGCGTGCCAGTCCCCGCTGCTCTCGCACTGGGCGACACAGCCCCACGGCCACTGGTCCTTGACGCACGCCTCGACGGGCGTGGGGGCGCCGGGCGTGGCGGCGGACGCCTGGGCCGCCTGCGCCGGGGCCGCCGGGACCACTGGGGACACCGGGGACAGCAGCGCGGCGGCCGCCAGTACGGCGCCGGCCGTCCAATATCGGATCTTCGACATCGGGGCAGGCTAGGCAGCCGTTTCGAACGCCCGGCCCGTGCCGCGCGGAACACCGTTCACATGCCACCCGGTCGGCGGCACGCCACGCGCCGCCTGCCATGCCGCCTGCCGTGGGCCTGCCGCGCGCCTGGCGTCGGGGCCGGAGCGCCACTCCGCGCCACCCCACCCCTCCCCCAACTCAAACAAGTTGTCGGCTCTCCGCGCGTGACCCCCGGCGAGTCTGACCCGTTGAACTCGGCATGAGACGACCGGGAACCGCCCGGCGTCGCACGCGAAGAGTCCAGGGAGCCCCCCGTGCCGCGCATGCTCGACGTCAGCGAGGACGTACGCGCCGAGATCGGCGACGAAGAAGCCGACCGGCTGCTGGCCGGCGAGAACGCCCCGGGCAGCTACGACTGCACCTCCTGCCGGACCCCGGGCGACTCGGACCAGGAGCGCACCAGCACCGTGCTGTTCGTCGGCGAGGAGACCGCGGTCCTCGCCTTCGCCCACGCCAGCTGCATCCCGTCCCAGGTCGTCCGGGTCGCCGAGGAGCAGCTGCAGGGCGCCGTCGCCTCCATCACGGCGGCCGACGCCGCCGACTCGCTCGCCGCCGCCCACCCCGAGCAGGCGGTGCTCGGGGTCACCAGCGGTCTGGTGCTCATCGAGGGCGAGCTGCACCCGGCCCTCGTGGTGGAGCCGACCGCTCCGGTCGCCCGGCCCGGTTCGGACGGGCTGACCGACGAGTTCCTGACGCTCCTGGTCGAGCAGGGCTTCCAGCCGGTCGCCGACGTCAACCAGAAGCCGGCCCCGCTGCCGGGCTGGTCGGTCCTGGTGGCCATGGGCCAGCTGCACTCGGTGCTCCAGCCGGGCGTCGGCGGCGTCGGCCAGGCGGCGTGGTGGCAGGCACACCAGCCGCTCCAGGTCACCGAGGGCTGGCGGGCCGCGGCGAACAAGTCGCACACGGTGCTCGTGTTCGCCGCGCCGGTCGGTTCGATCGGGCAGCAACCGCGCGAGGACCTGCTGCGCGACGCCCTGGAGAAGGCCGCGGCGAACGGGCGTCTGGTGGCCGCCTCGATGCCGCTGGCCGGCACGTGACCGAGGAGCCGCGGCCCGCCATAGAGCCGGTGGATCCGGCCGGGGCGGGCCGCGCTCCGGGGGCACCGACCGTGCCGCGCCCCCGGGCGCCGCTTTCCGAGGCGCGCCGACCGCATCTCACGGACGGCGGGGTCGTTGGCACATACGTGCACGCATACGACCCTTTCCGCCAGCAGTACCCGAGCCCGGTCCCGAGCCCGATGACCGGCTCGATGCCGAGCCCGGTCCCGAGTCCGATCCCGTCGATGCGCCCGGCGCAGGACGGTGCGGCGGGCTCGGTGGGCTTCTCGGCGACTCCGATCTACGACGCCCTGTACGCCGAGTACCGCCGGTCGTTCCGTACGCTGCCGGGCGACCGCAGCGGCGAGGAGGAGCTGGCCTTCCGGGGCTTCGGCCCGCTCGGCATGCTGGGCACACTCGGTACGCACCGGCTGCCGGGCCAGAGCGGCCAGTACGCCCGACAGGGCCCTCAGGCCGGCGGCTGGTCCGCGTACGCGCTGCCGCCGGGTCGGCGGACGGGTCCGTAACAGGCGGAGCACAGCGATACGGCCGGGGGCCGGGGCGATCGTCGCCCCGGCCCCCGGCCGTATCCGTACGGGTCCTACTTCTTCTTGCCGCGCTTCTCGCGCACCCGCACCGAGATGTGGATCGGCGTGCCCTCGAAGCCGAACTCCTCGCGCAGCCGGCGCTCGACGAAGCGCCGGTAGCCCGCCTCCAGGAAGCCCGAGGCGAAGAGCACGAAGCGCGGCGGCTTGGTGCCGGCCTGCGTGCCGAAAAGGATGCGGGGCTGCTTGCCGCCGCGGATCGGGTGCGGGTGGGCCGCGACCAGCTCGCCGAGGAAGGCGTTCAGGCGCCCGGTGGGGACACGGGTCTCCCAGCCGGCGAGCGCGGTCTCGATGGCCGGGACCAGCTTCTCCATGTGGCGGCCGGTCTTCGCGGAGACGTTGACCCGGGGCGCCCAGGAGACCTGCTGCATCTCGGTCTCGATCTCGCGCTCCAGGTAGTAGCGGCGCTCCTCGTCCAGCTCGTCCCACTTGTTGTAGGCGATGACGATGGCGCGGCCGGACTCGACCGCCATCGTGATGATGCGCTGGTCCTGGACCGAGATGTGGTCGGTGGTGTCGATGAGGATGACGGCCACCTCCGCCTTCTCGACGGCGGCGGCGGTGCGCAGGGAGGCGTAGTAGTCCGCGCCCTCCTGGAGGTGCACCTTCTTGCGGATGCCGGCGGTGTCGACGAACTTCCAGGTCACGCCGCCGAGCTCGATGAGCTCGTCGACCGGGTCACGGGTGGTGCCGGCCAGCTCGTTGACGACGACCCGCTCCTCGCCGGCGACCTTGTTGAGGAGGGAGGACTTGCCGACGTTCGGACGCCCGATGAGCGCGATGCGGCGCGGGCCTCCGACCGGGCTGCCGAAACGCTGCTCGGGGGCCTCGGGCAGGGCCTTGAGGACCTCGTCGAGGAGGTCGCCGGTGCCGCGGCCGTGCAGCGAGGAGACGGGGAACGGCTCGCCGAGGCCCAGGGACCACAGCATGGCGGCGTCGGCCTCGCCGGACTGGCCGTCGACCTTGTTGGCGGCGAGGACGACCGGCTTGCCCGCGCGGCGGAGCAGCCGGACGACGGCCTCGTCGGTGTCGGTGGCGCCGACCGTGGCGTCCACGACGAACAGGCAGGCGTCGGCGGCCTCGATGGCGAACTCGGCCTGGGCGGCGACGGAGGCGTCGATGCCGAGGACGTCCTGCTCCCAGCCGCCGGTGTCGACGATCTTGAAGCGGCGGCCGGCCCACTCGGCCTCGTAGGTGACGCGGTCGCGGGTGACGCCCGGGCGGTCCTCGACGACGGCCTCGCGGCGGCCGATGATCCGGTTCACCAGGGTCGACTTGCCGACATTGGGGCGGCCGACGACGGCGAGAACGGGCAGCGGGCCGTGCCCGGCCTCCTCGATCGCGCCCTCGACGTCCTCGGCGTCGAATCCCTCTTCCGCGGCGAGCTCCATGAACTCCGCGTACTCGGCGTCGCCAAGTGCCCCGTGGTCGTGCTGGTCGTTCATGAAGTCCGTTCCTTGATCATTCGTGGTCGGTGGGTTCCCGCAGGCCTGAGCCGCGGGGCCCACTACTGAGAGTGTGGCTCAGCGCCCGGTGAGGCGCCTGGCGTTTTTCAGGTGGTCGGTGAGCCGTTCCTGGATACGGAAGGTCGCCTCGTCCAGCGCCTTGCGGGTGCGCCGGCCGCTGCCGTCGCCCGCCTCGAACGGGTCGCCGAAGACGACGTCGACGCGGCTGCGCAGGCGCGGCAGCGCCTTGACCAACCGTCCGGGCGTGTCCGTGCTTCCCAGGACGGCGACCGGGACGATCGGCGCGCCGCTGCGCACCGCGAAGTACGCGAGGCCGGCCCGGAGCGAGGCGAAGTCGCCCTCGCCGCGGGTGCCCTCGGGGAAGATCCCGAGGACGCCGCCGTGCTCCAGGACCGCGAGGGCGTTGCCGATCGCGTTGCGGTCGGTGGAGTCGCGGTCCACCTTGAGCTGCCCGATGCCTTCCAGGAAGCTGCCCAGCGGTCCGACGAACGCTTCCTTCTTGATGAGGAAGTGGACGGGGCGCGGGGCGGTGCCCATGAGCATGGGGCCGTCGAGGTTGTGCGCGTGGTTGACGGCGAGGATGACGGGGCCGGAGGCCGGGACCCGCCAGGCGCCGAGTACGCGCGGCTTCCAGAAGCCGTACATCAGGCTGATGCCGATGCGCCGGCCGACGGCGGCACCCCGCTCGGTGGGCTGGGTCACTTGGCGCCCGTCCGCTTCTCCTCCACGAGGGTGACGACGCACTCGATGACCTGGTCGAGGGTGAGCTCGGTGGTGTCGACCTCGACGGCGTCGCCGGCCTTGGCGAGCGGGGAGGTCTTACGGCTGGAGTCCGCCGCGTCCCGCTTGATCAGGGCCTGCCGGGTGGCGGCCACGTCGGCGCCCTTGAGCTCGCCGGAGCGGCGGGCGGCGCGGGCCTCGGGGGAGGCGGTGAGGAAGATCTTGAGGTCGGCGTCGGGCAGGACGGTGGTGCCGATGTCCCGGCCCTCGACGACGATGCCCTGCTCGGCGTTGCGGGCGATGCTCCGCTGGAGCTCCGTGATCAGGGCGCGCACCTCGGGGACGGCGCTGACGGCGCTGACCTTGGAGGTGACCTCCTCGGTACGGATGGGCCCGGCGGCGTCGACGCCGTCCACGGTGATGGTGGGGCGGGCCGGGTCGGTGCCGGAGACGATGACGGGCTTGGCGGCGGCGTTGGCGACCGCGTCGGCGTCGTTCACGTCGACGCCGTTGCTGATCATCCACCAGGTGATGGCCCGGTACTGGGCCCCGGTGTCGAGGTAGCTCAGCCCCAGCTTGGCGGCCACCGCCTTCGAGGTGCTCGACTTGCCCGTGCCGGAGGGGCCGTCGATGGCGACGATCACGGTTTCCACGGTGGGGAACGCCTTCCTGGGTGAGCGGGAGCCCCCGGCGGATGTACGGGGGACTCCACAAGGTTACCGAGTCCCCGCACCCGTTCGGCCCAGCGTGCCGCGGGAGGCCCGGCGTACCGGGCGCCTCCCGTGCGTCAGCCCACCCGCCGGCCCGCCCGTCAGCCCGTGCGCAGGGCCCAGCCACGCTCCCGCAGGGCCTCGCTCAGCAGGGGGGCCGAGGCGGGCTCCACCATCAGCTGGACCAGGCCCGCCTGCTGGCCGGTCGCGTGCTCGATGCGGACGTCCTCGATGTTGACGCCCGCGCGGCCCGCGTCGGCGAAGATGCGGGCCAGCTCGCCGGGCTGGTCGCTGATGAGGACGGCGACGATCTCGTACGTGGCGGGGGCGGCGCCGTGCTTGCCGGGGACGCGGGCGCGGCCGGCGTTGCCGCGGCGCAGGACGTCCTCGACGCCGGAGGCACCGGCCCGGCGCTTGGCGTCGTCCTCGGACTCGAGCGAGCGCAGCGCCCGTACCGTCTCGTCCAGGTCGGCGGCCACGCCCGCGAGGACGTCGGCGACCGGCCCGGGGTTGGCGGAGAGGATCTCGACCCACATGCGCGGGTCGGAGGCGGCGATCCGGGTGACGTCGCGGATGCCCTGCCCGCAGAGCCGTACCGCCGTCTCGTCCGCGCGCTCCAGGCGGGCCGCGACCATCGACGAGACGAGCTGCGGGGTGTGCGAGACGAGCGCGACGGCGCGGTCGTGGGCGTCGGCGTCCATGACGACGGGCACGGCCCGGCACAGCGCGACCAGCTCCAGGGCGAGGTTGAGCACCTCGGTGTCGGTGTCGCGGGTCGGGGTGAGCACCCAGGGCCGGCCCTCGAAGAGGTCGGCGGTGGCGGCGAGCGGGCCGGAGCGCTCCTTGCCGGACATGGGGTGGGTGCCGATGTACGCGGTGAGGTCGAGGCCCAGGTCCTGGAGCTCGCGCTTGGGCCCGCCCTTGACGCTGGCCACGTCGAGGTAGCCGCGCCCGAGCCCGTCCCGCATGGCCGCGGCGAGGGTGCCGGCGACATGCGCGGGCGGTACGGCGACGATCACGAGGTCCACCGGCCCCTCGGGCGTCTCGTCGGTGCCCGCGCCGAGCGCGGCGGCGGTACGGGCCCGGGCCGGGTCGTGGTCGCGCAGATGCACGGTGACCCCGCGCCCGGCGAGCGCGAGGGCGGCCGAGGTGCCGATCAGGCCGGTTCCGATGACGAGCGCGGTTCTCACTGGGCGATGTCCTTGCGCAGGGCGGCCGCGGCACCGAGGTAGACGTGCGCGATCCGGGACTTGGGCAGTTCCGACTCGACGTGCGCGAGGAGCCGTACGACCCTCGGCATCGCACCCTCGATGTCGAGCTCCTGGGCGCAGATCAGCGGAACGTCCACGATCCCGATGCGGCGGGCGGCCGCGGCCGGGAAGTCGCTGTGGAGATCGGGCGTGGCCGTGAACCAGATGCTGATGAGGTCGTCGGCGGTCAGTCCGTTGCGTTCGAGCACGGCGGTGAGCAGCTCCTCGACCTGCTCGTGCATGTGCCCGGCCTCGTCCCGCTCCAGCTGGACCGCGCCGCGGACCGCTCGTACCGCCACCTCGCCACTCCTCCATCGCCTGCTGCCACCTGCGTCAGTGCTCCCGCCAGCCTAGTCAGCGGGCCGGAGCGAACGCGGCGGCGCCCGCCCTCCGAGACGGCGTCAGAGGTTCTGCTGACGGATGAGGTCCTCCAGGGAGCCGCTGGGGATCTGTCCCTGCGGGGACAGTCTGTCGACGACCTGCGGCAGGGACCGGGCGATCTCGTCGGCGGCCTGGTCCGGGCTCACGCCGGCCTCGGCGGCGACCTTCTGCAGGGTCTCGTCGGGGAGGGCCTCGGCGATCTGGGCGCCGCTGACGGGCTGGTTGTCGCCGGTGCCGATCCAGGACTGTGCCTGGTCGGCGAGACCGGCCTCGGTGAGGCCGTCGAGCAGCCCGCCCAGCGGATTGGTGCCTCCGCCGCCCTTGCTCATGAGTGCGCCGAGCAGGGCGCCGAGGATGTTGCCGCCGGCGCCGCCGGCCCCTTGCCGACCGCCGCCTCCGCCGAGGAGGCCGCCGAGCAGACTGCCGAGATCGTTTCCCGCCATGACCATGCCTTTCTTCCGGTGCAAAATCTGGTGCGGAACACGGTCAATGTCACCCGTACCGACCTGTATCGCCACCCGGGGTGAGCGGTGCACGGAGTACAACTGTCGGCATGCTGCTGCACGTCGTACCCCTGGACGAATGGTCCGCCGCCCCCGGTCTCCCCTACGCCCCGCCGTCCCTCGCCGCCGAGGGCTTCGTGCACTGCTCGCCGGACGAGCAGGCCGCCCTCGCGATCGCCGACGGCCACTACCGGGACGTGCCCGGTCCGCTGCTGGTGCTCGTGATCGACGAGTCCCGGCTCGGCGGGGAGGTGCGCTGGGAGGGCTCCGAGGACCTGCTCTTCCCGCATGTGTACGGGCCGATCGAGCGGGCCGCGGTCACGGCGGTCCTGGAGGTGCGGCGGGACGCGGACGGCCGGGCGAGGGAACTGACGCCCTGGGCGTAGGCGCGTTGCGGACCGCCCGGCGCGCTCCCCGGCCAAGCTGGGCGGCATGACTCCTGACGCCATGCCCCGCCGCCGTACCGTCCTGCGCGCCACCGGCGCGGGCTCCGCCGCCGCGGTGCTGGTCTCCGGCTGCGGCTCGGACGACTCGGGCGGTGCGGGGGACTCCGGCGGTACGGGCGACTCGGGCGGTACGGGGGCGAGCACGGCGGCCCCGAAGGCACTGGCCCGGACCGCCGACATCCCGGTCGGGGGCGGCACGGTCTTCAAGGACGAGAAGGTCGTGGTCACCCAGCCCGTCGCCGGCGAGTTCAAGGCCTTCTCGGCGATCTGCACGCACCAGGGGTGCACCGTCGCCAAGGTCGAGAACGGCACGATCGACTGCCCCTGCCACGGCTCGAAGTACCGGATCGCGGACGGCTCCGTGGCGGACGGTCCGGCGCCGCGTCCGCTCCCGGCGGAGACGATTAATGTGTCGGCGGGGACCATCACCCTCGCTTAGCCTGCGCGCATGAGTCCCGAGGAACTGGTGCGCGACCACACGATCTACTCCTGTGTCATGGGGTCGCGCGCGTTCGGTCTGGCGACCGAGGACAGCGACATCGACCGGCGCGGTGTGTATCTCGCCCCGACGCCGCTGTTCTGGCGCTTCGACAAGCCGCCGGCGCATGTGGAGGGCCCGGCGGAGGAACAGTTCAGCTGGGAGCTGGAACGCTTCTGCGAGCTCGCGCTGCGCAACAACCCGAACGTCCTGGAGTGCCTCCACTCCCCGCTCGTCGAGCACGCCGACGCCACCGGCCGCGAACTGCTCGAACTGCGCGACGCGTTCCTGTCCCGCCGCGCGCACGAGACCTTCGTCCGTTACGCGGCCGGGCAGCGCCGCAAGCTGGAGGCGGACGTACGGCAGTACGGCGCGCCGCGCTGGAAGCACGCGATGCATCTGCTGCGGCTGCTCACGAGCTGCCGTGACCTGCTGCGCAGCGGCGAGCTGCGGATCGACGTGAGCGGGGAGCGGGAGCGGCTGCTCGCGGTCAAGCGCGGGGAGGTGTCCTGGGCGGAGGTCGAGTCCTGGATGAACCGCCTCCAGGACGAGGCCGACACCGCGCACGCCACCAGCCCCCTCCCGGCCGCCCCGGACCGAGCCCGGGTGGAGGACTTCCTGACCCGCGCGCGCCGCGCGTCGGCTCTGTGGGAGGCGAACCACGGGCTCGCCGACCGGCCCTGACCCGGCCCGCGCGGCGTCCCGCACCTGCGGGCGTCGGGGCTCAAGCTCCTGATCGACTGCCGAGATCCGCGGACAGCGCCGCGTAGATGTACTCGCTGCCCCAGCGATCCCCATCGAGGTCGTTCTCGACCAGGTGCGCCTCCCGGCGCATCCCGAGGCGCTCACAGACCCGCACAGACGCGGTGTTCTCCACATCCAGCCGTGCATAGAGCCGGTGCACGCCCAACGTGTCGAAGGCGAACCCGGTGAGCGCTGCAGCCGCCTCGGTCGCGTAGCCGCGCCCCTGGTGACCTGGGTCGACAGTCCAGCCGATCTCGGCCTGAGCGGCGCGGGCATCGGCCAGGAGGAGGCTCACCTCGCCAAGGACGCCGGGCTCATCGCGTCGGCAGACGGCGAGCGCCAGCTTGTCCCCGTCGGCGCGCCAGGCCGTCCACGCCGCGCGCTCGGCGGCAACCTGCTCGCTGCGCTCACGCGTGTACGCCGGCCGGTACAAGTAGCGCACCACACTCGGCAGGCTCTGGTACGCATGCAGATCGTCGGCATCGCCCGGAGTGAACAGACGCAACGACAACCGGGCCGTGGTCAACGGCAGCAGCGAGGCGACGTCCATGCAGACCTCCGGGACGCGGATGTGGATCGCGTTGCGGACCGATCTTCACATCACGACTGCCCGCCGGCCACGCCTTTTCAATGCAGCGCTCGGCAGCAGGGCTTCGCCCCGGGGGACCCCCGCGCCCCCTGCGGAACCTATGCCCACAACGGGGAACAGCGGGGTGCCCCGCAACCCATTCGAGCGCATCAGCCCCGCGCGAGGTCCTGCCGCACCCGTACGACGAAGTCGTCGAGCGCCGCGAAGGCGACCGGCTCGTCGGCCAGCCCTGACTCCTCCTGCGCCGCGTCCAGTACGGCGTGCAGCCGTTCCATCTCGGCTCGGACCTCGGAGGCCGGGACGTCGGCGGCGCCGTGTTCGGCGGTCGCCTTGGCGGTGATGAGCGCGGCGAGGCGGGCGGGTGCCTCGGGGACGGCGGCGGCGAGGGTGGGGAGGTGGGCCTGGAGCTCGCCGGTCCGCATGAGGTGGATGCCGGTGAGCAGGGCCCGGTAGGTGTAGAGCAGCGGCTTCAACTCGCCGGTCTTCTCGTACAGGCGCCACTGGGTGCCCGCGAATCCCCGGTAGTGGTGCGCGTGGTGTGAGGTGAGCACGTCCGGGACGAGGGAGCGGAGCTCGGCGTGCGCGTCCGTCGTGTGGACGACCAGCGGCGAGGTGAGCTGTTCGAGCACGTAGCCGTTGCGCCGCAGCATGAGGCGCACGAACTTCCGCAGGTCGTGGGTCACGAGGTCCATCTCGGTCCCGTCGCGGTCCCACATGCGGGTCCGGGTCTCCTCCGGCTCCCGCAGCCCGAGCAGGGCTGCGGCGGGCAGCAGGTGCACACCGCGCAGGTCCACGTCGGAGTCGCGGGACGGGAAGCCGTAGAGGTGGGCGCCGGAGACGGTGGCGAACAGCAGCGGGTCCGGCTGCTCGGCGACGACGGCGGTCAGGTCGATGTCAGGGGCAGAGGTCGTCGTCATGGCTCACGCGTCCCAGGCCGCGCCGAACGCCAGCAGCTCGTCCCGGTGCTCCACCGCCCGCACCCACTCCGCCGGCCACGCGTCCGCGCCCAGGTGCGCGCCCGCGAAGGCGCCGGCGAGGGCCGCGATCGAGTCGGAGTCGCCGCGGGTGCAGGCGGCGCGGCGGAGGGCGGTCAGCGGCTCGTCGGGGAAGAGGAGGAAGGAGAGGAGGGCGGTGGCGAGGGCCTCCTCGGCGATCCAGCCGTCGCCGGTGTACTCGCAGGGGTCGATCTCGGGGTCGGCGGTCCGCTGGACGGCGTCGAGGCGTTCCAGGACGGCCAGGCACTCGTCCCAGCCGCGCCGGATGAAGTGCACGGGGCCGGGGTCCTGGGAACGGGTCCACAGGTCGCCCAGCCAGTGCTCGTCGTAACGGGAGCGGTTCTCGTACGCGTACGAGCGGAGCTGCCCGACGAGTCCGGTCGGGTCCGTGCCCTCGGCGAGCAGCCGCACCGCGCGGGCGGTGAGGTCGGAGGCGGCGAGCCCGGTGGGGTGCCCGTGCGTGAGCGCGGCCTGGAGCTGGGCGGCGCCGGACCGCTCCTCGTCGGTGAGGCCGGGCACGAGCCCGATGGGTACGACCCGCATGTTGGCGCCGCAGCCCTTGGAGCCGATCTGGCTGGCGTCCTGCCAGAGCCGGTCGCTGTCCAGGAGGTGACAGGCCACCATGCAGGTGCGGCCAGGGGCCCGGTTGTTCTCCGGCGAGTGGTACCAGTCGACGTACTCCTCCCGCAGCGGCCTCAGCAGCCGCAGCGGAGCGAGAGGCCCCCGCTCCATCGCGGTACGGATGCCGCGCGCGAAGGCGAGGGTCATCTGGGTGTCGTCCGTGATGTACGCGACGCCGTGCTTCACCGGCAGCTCCATGCCCCGCCAGGGGCCGAACTTCCCGAGGATCTGCGGGACGTCGTTGAACTCGGTGGGAAAACCGAGCGCATCGCCCAGCGCCAGCCCCACCAGCGCCCCCGTCGCCGCCTTCTTCGTCCCCCGCGTCGTCGTCATTCCGTCCGTCCTCTTTCAGGTCGCAGCAGCGGCGGGTGCAAGGCCGTCGCCTCGCCCGCCCGATACAGAGCAGCCGGTTTCCCTCGGCCGCCGGTGAGGCGCGGAGGGCCCTCCACCGGCCGGACGAAGCCGGGGGTGGCGAGGACCTTGCGCCGGAAGTTGGGGCGGTCGAGCGCGACGCCCCAGACCGTCTCGTACACCTGCCGCAGCTCGCCGAGGGTGAACTCGGGCGGGCAGAAGGCGGTGGCGAGACACGTGTATTCGAGCTTGGCGCCGACCCGTTCGCGGGCGTCGGCGAGGATCCGGTCGTGGTCGAAGGCGAGGCCGCGCGCGGTGTCGTACGGCAGCCAGCGGGCCTGGGCCGCGTCGCCGCCGCCGCGCGGCTCGGGCAGGTCGGGCACGAGCGCGGTGTACGCGACGGAGACCACCCGCATCCGGGGGTCGCGGTCCGGGTCGCTGTACGTGCGGAGCTGTTCGAGGTGGAGCCGGGCGGCGGTGTCGCCGGACAGGCCGGTCTCCTCGGCGAGTTCGCGGCGCGCGGCCTGTTCGGCGGACTCGTCGGGCAGGACGAAGCCGCCGGGCAGCGCCCAGGCGCCCGCGTAGGGGTCCTGGCCGCGTTCGACGAGCAGGACGTGCAGCCGGCCCTCGCGGACGGTGAGGACGGCGAGGTCGGCGGTGAGGGCGAACGGCTCGAAGGCGTACTTGTCGTAGCCCGCCACGCCGCCCGGGTGGCCTGGGCGGCCGGCGTCACCGGGGTCGCCGAGACCTCCGGGAGCGCCCTCGTGCGCGGTCGTCATCGGCGCTCCGGCAGGGGGTCGGTGAAGTGCCAGCCCTCGGCGAGCAGCGCGTCGACGGCGGCGACGGCGGTCGCGAGGCGTTCCTCGTGCGGGCCAGTGAGGACGACGGTGCGGCGGCCCGTGTGGGCGAGCTGGGCGAGGAAGCGCGCGGTCATCCAGGGGCGCAGGTGCTCGCCGTCGCGCAGGCCGTCGTCCTCGAAGGCGACCCCGCGGTGGTCGGTGAGCAGCCACAGGTGCTGGCGGCCGCGGGCGGCTATCTCGCCGGTGCCGGGGCTGGCGGTGCCCAGGTAGCGCTCGTGCCAGATGGTGGTGGCGAAGGCGTCGGTGTCGCAGAAGAGGACGGGCGAGCCGTCGCGGGCGGCGGCTTCCTCCAGTTCCGCCTGGCGCAGCGCGATGACGGGGAAGTCGGCGGAGTGGAAGGCGACGTCGGACCAGGTGGCGCCGGGGCGCTCGGCGCGGAGTTCGGCCAGCTTGAGCTCGCTGTACTCGCGCCCGTACTCGGGCACCCAGCGGGTGCGGGCCCAGACCCCGCCGCGCCGCCGGTAGTGGTCGGCGAGGGCGCGCGCCATGGTGGTGGTGCCGGTGGACTCGGCGCCGAGGACGACGACACGGCGGGTGAGCGCGGCCCGTACGGGCGCGGCCAGGTGGTCCCAGCAGCCGGCCGGATCGGCGCGGACGGCGGTGCCGGAGACGGGATGGGTCCGGCGGTCGGGGTCGACACAGACGGACGCGGCGCCGAAGCGGCGGCCGAGCTCCTCGCCGTACGGCTCCGAGGTGAAGACGGCGTCGACGGGTTCGGGCACGGCGGCCCGGAAGATCTTCATGTGGGCGTCCCACACGTCGGGGTCGTGCAGGTCGACGGGGACGTCGTCGACGGCGCCGACGACGAGCGCGTCGGGGTGGACCTCGCGCATCCAGGCGACCCGGTCGGCGAGCGGCACGGACTCGACGGAGGAGGCGCAGACGAGGACGGTGAGACGGTCGCAGCGCTCGCGCGCGGTGCGGACGAGATGGTGGTGGCCGGCGTGCGGCGGATAGAACTTGCCGAGGACCAGGCCGTGGCCGTAGCGGCGGTCGGCGGTCATGCCGTGGGTGGCCGCGCCGTCGGTGGTCATGCCGTGGCCTCCAGCGGGCGGTGCCCGGCGGCCAGGTCTCGGGTCCAGCCGCGCAGCCCGATGACACACAGGGTCATGAAGCCGACGTACAGCAGCGAGGTCAGATAGAGCTCCTTGTACGCGTACAGCGGCACGTAGACCACATCCGCGGCGATCCAGAGCCACCAGGACTCCAGGCGCTTGCGGCACTGCCCGTACGTGGCCATCAGGGACAGGGCCGTGGTCAGCGCGTCCCAGAACGGGACGGTCGAGTCGGTGACCCGGTCCAGGAGCAGGGTGAGGGAGAGGGTCCCCACCACCCCCGCCGCGAGCAGCCAGGCCCATTCGGTGCGGCTGGTGCGCCGTACCGGCAGGGTGTCGGAGCCCGGGCCACCCCCGTGGGTCCAGGTCCACCAGCCGTACGCGGCGAGGGCGATGAAGACGAACTGGAGGCCGGCATCGGCGTAGAGCCCGCTCTGGGTGAAGAGCAGGACGAAGAAGAGGTTGTTGGCGATGCCGATCGGCCAGTTCGCGACGTGCTGGCGGGCGACGAGCCAGACGCACAGCGCGCCGCTGCCGAAGCCGAGCACCTCGGTCCAGCTGACCGGGGTGTCGAGCAGCGTGAACAGCGGCTGCTGCAAGGGTTCCAGAACGTTCGCGAGACTCATCCCGCCTCCCCCAAGATTTAAGAGTCACCCTGACTATAAATGGCGGCGGGACTCGACCACAAGTACGAAAACGTGGAAACGGCAGAGGCCCGGGGGCCCCGGGGGGCGGGGGGGGGGGGCTGGCTGGGGGTAGGGCGGGGGGGGGATGAGGCCGCCTAACAGAAAAAAGAAGACGAGCGCGGGGGTTGT
>NZ_JBEZHV010000029.1:0-92105 GCF_040650755.1 Streptomyces sp. NPDC048623 | reverse complement strand
CGGTCGCCCCCCGCGGGGGTGCGGCGCCGCGTTCCGCCCGCCCCTCCCCCGCGGCCCCCCCCCCCCCCCCCCCCGCTTCTCTTCTGTGGAGCTAAGGAGAATTGAACTCCTGACCTCCTGCATGCCATGCAGGCGCTCTACCAACTGAGCTATAGCCCCTTGTACGGGTTCTGTGGAGCTAAGGAGAATTGAACTCCTGACCTCTTGCATGCCATGCAAGCGCTCTACCAACTGAGCTATAGCCCCTTGTTTAGTTGTGTCGCGCCGGTCTCCCGTGCGGCGACGGACAGAACAGTAACCGTCCGCCGTCCCGATCGCCAAATCCGTTTCGCGGGCCCGTCGGGTGGTGCGGGTAGGGTCGCCGTCTGTGTCCGCCTCCTCCTTGCCCCCGGTCTCCCCGTCCCGTGCCCTGTTCCGGTCCCCGGCCGTCGCCGCGGCGGTGTGCCTGCTCTCGTTCACGGCGTTCTGGGTGGCGCAGCGGCTCGCCCACGTGAACATGCTGGACGTGATGGTCTACCGGGCCGAGGCCGAGACGCTGCGGGCCGGCGGCGACCTCTACGCGATGCGCGCCACCTCGGCGAACCTCGCGATGACCTATCCGCCGTTCGCCGCCGCGCTGTTCGTACCGCTGACCCTGGTGGGCGTGCCGCTGATGCGGACGCTGACCACGGCGGGGAACCTGCTCCTGGTGGTGGCGCTGGTGCGGCTGTCGCTGCAGCTCGTCCGTCCCGCCCTGGCCCGCCCGGCGGCCCGCGCCGGGCTGTGGCGAACCACACTGTGGATCGCGGCGGTCGTGGTGTGGTGCGAGCCGGTGTGGACGACGCTGCGGTACGGGCAGATCAACCTGCTCGTGGCGGTGGCCGTGCTGTGGGACCTGACCCGCCGCGAGGGCGGCCGGGGCAGCCGCTGGGCCGGCCTCGGCATCGGTCTGGCCACCGCGGTGAAGCTCACCCCGGGCCTCTTCGTGGTCCTCCTGTTCGCCGCCGGGCTGCTCCTCTGGCGCCGGGACCGCGCCATGAACCAGTGGCTGCGGACGGCGCTCACGGCGACCGGCGTCTTCCTGATGACGACGCTGACGACGGCGCTGGCGCTGCCCGCCGACTCGAAGAAGTTCTGGACCGAGACCCTCTTCGAGACCGGCCGGGTCGGTCACGCCGAGGAGACCGCGAACCAGTCCCTCAGCGGCGTCCTGGCCCGGCTGCTGCACACGGACGCGCCGGGCCTGTGGTGGGTGGCCGCCGCGGTCCTCCTGGGCGGCGCGGCGATGGTGCTCGCGGTCCGGGCCGCGGTACGCGGCGACAGGGCGGTGGCCGTGACGGTCACCGCGTTCACCGCGCTGATGATCAGCCCGATCTCCTGGTCCCACCACTGGGTGTGGTGCGTGCCGCTGCTGATCCTGCTGTACGACCGCTGCACGCGCGCGTGGATCGTGACGGGAGCCGTGGCCGTGGCCTTCGCCTCGTTCGCGCTGTGGTGGGTGCCGCACGACCCGGGCCGTCCCGAACTCGACCAGAACGCCGGGCAGATGCTGCTCTCCGCGGTGTATCCGCTGACGGCGCTCGCGGTCTTCGCCGGCTACGCGCTGTCGCTGAGGCGGGCGCGCGGCCGGGCTTCGGCGGAGACGGTCCCGCGGCCCCGCGAGGAGACGCGGGAGCCTCAGGCCGTCGCGAACGAGTAGAACCGCTTCAGGGTGCAGTGCTCGTCGAGGAGCCGGCCGTAGATCGGCTCCCCTTCGAGCTCACGGTAGGTCTCGATGGGGTCGCCTTTTATGATCAGCGCCCGCGCGCACTCCTCGCACCAGTACTGGAACGAGGGGTTCACGGGATCCATGTCGCGGACGATGGGCGTCCCGCTGCCGCACCAGTCGCACTTCCGCCGGTGCGCCCCCATCACTCGGCTCCCGTCACGGTCGCGGCACAGGCCTCCGGTGCGAGGGGTGGCTTCCACGGCCCTGGGGCGGATTCCACGACGGGATCGGCTGCGACCTCGTCGGCACCGTCCACGGCCATGCGCGCTCCCTCCCGCCCGGGCCCTCTTCCCCTCCGGCGGTCCGATTCTGCCATGGGCCCGCAAGGGGGTCAGCGTCGTCGGCGGAGCAGGTTCGCCGAGGCCCCCAGGGCGGCCGCCGCAGCCAGCGCGAGGGTGCACGCCCACAGCGCGTTCGCGGACATGTGCGCCCCCGGCCCGCTGACCCGTCCCAGGAAGAACGCGCCGAAGGCGGCGACGCCGATCAGCTGGCCGAGCTGGGTCACGGTGGCGAGCAGTCCGCTGGCGTCGGCGGCGTCCTCGGGCCGTACGGTCGCGAGCGCACCGGTCAGGGCCGGGCTGAAGGCCAGCGCCAGGCCGACACCCATGGTGCACAGCACCGGGTAGAGCTCCCAGCCGCCCGTGCCACCGCCCTTCAGGACGGCGCCCACGGCGGCCGCGGAGGCGGCGGTGAGCAGGAAGCCGCCCGGCACCAGGAAGGGCTGCAGCCGGGCCGGCCAACGCCGCCAGGTGAGGCCGACGAGCCCGAAGAGGGCGGCGGTCGGCGCGAAGGTCAGGCCGGTGCGCAGGGCACTGTGGCCGAGCGCGCCCTGGAGGTGCAGGGTGAGGGTGAAGAGATAGCCCGCGTTGACGGCCATCACGGCGCCGATCCGTACGACGGCCCGGCCGATACCGGGGCTGCGCAGCACCCGGGGAGCGATGAGCGGGGCGCCGCCGCGCCGGGCGAGCCCGGCCTCGTACGCGCCGAAAGCGGCGAACAGGAGCAGCGACCCGGCGAACGACAGCCAGGTCCACAGCGGCCAGCCCTTCTCCTGGCCGAGGACGAGGGGGACGGTGAGCAGCGTGACGGAGCCGGCGAGCAGCAGCAGTCCGGGCAGGTCGAGGGAGCGGGCCCGCTCGGCCCCGGCGTCGCGCGGCAGCACCTTGGCGCCGAGGGCCAGCAGGACCAGGCCGATGGGCACGTTGACCAGGAAGACCGGGCGCCAGCCGGTGCCGAACAGGTCGGCGCTGACGAGGACGCCGCCGACGACCTGGCCGGCCGCCGCGCCGGTGGCGAGGACGGCGGAGTAGGCGCCGAGCGCGCGGACCCGGCCCTCGCCGGTGAAGTTGCGCTGGATGAGGCTCAGCACCTGAGGGATCATCAGGGCCGATCCGGCGCCCTGGACGACCCGGAAGGCGATCAACTGGCCGGTTCCGGCGGCCAGTCCGCAGACGAGCGAGGCGGCGGTGAAGACCGCGAGCCCGGCGAGGTAGACGCGCCGGTGACCGAGCCGGTCGCCGAGTCGTGCGCCGGTGATCAACAGCACCGCGTAGGCGATGGTGTATCCGGCGACGACGAGCTGGAGGCCGGCGCCGGTGGCAGCGAGTTCGGTACGGATGGTGGGGGCCGCGACGTTGACGATGAAGACGTCGAGCAGGGCCATGAACTGGGCGGCGAGCACGACGGCGAGCAGGGAACGGGGGCGGTTGTCGGTGCCAAGGGCTTTACTGAGTACGGGACGTGTGGTGGTCGTCGTCATGCGAGGAGCGTGACGCCGGTCCGATACGGGTAACGAGAGCCCGTCGATGCTGGTACCGGCAGCACCTGGCAACGGCGGCACGGGGAGTCGACCATGGGGGGGTGTGACGACTGTGGCAACACCGAGTGCGACACGGCGCAGGCCGGAGCTCGCGGCGTTCCTGCGCAGCCGGAGGGCGCGGGTAACGCCCCAGGACGTGGGCATGCCGCCGGGACTGAGACGGCGCACGCCGGGGCTGCGCCGCGAGGAGGTGGCCCAGCTCTCCGGCGTCGGCGTGACCTGGTACACGTGGCTGGAGCAGGGCCGGCCGATCAACGCCTCGGCGCAGGTGCTCGACGCTGTGGCGCGCACGCTGCGGCTCGACCGGCCGGAGCGTGAGCATCTGTACCACCTGGCGGAGGTGCCGTACGAGCCCGAAGCGGCACCCGAGCACGTGGTGGCGGTCAGCCCTGAGATCCAGGGCATCCTGGACGCCCTGGTGCCTCATCCCGCGGTGGTGTACAACGCGCGGTACGACGTGCTGGCCACCAACAGCGCGTACGACCTGCTGTTCCTCCGGGAGGACGGCAAGCCGTGGACGGGGCCGCTCGGTGTGCGCAACGTGCTGTGGAGCCTGTTCACCATGCCCGAGCCCAAGTGCCCGGTGGTCGACAGACACCTTGAGCTGCCGCTCATGGTGGCCCAGCTGCGGGGTGCGTACGGGCGTCATGTGGGCGAGCCGGCGTGGGAGTCGTTCGTCCGCCTGCTCGGCGAGGCGAGCCCTTACTTCGCGGAGCTGTGGCGCAGCGGTGACGTGGTGCCGCCGGGCACCCGGGTGAAGACCTTCCGGCACCGGCGGGTGGGCGAGATACGGATGACCTCGGTCTCGCTGTCGATCAACGGGATGCCGGAGTGCCGGATCGTCACCTACACGCCGAACGACGAGGAGAGCCGACGGGCCATCGACCTGCTCCTGAAGGAAAGGTGACGGGGCGGCGGCAGAGCGGGCCGGAGCCGGAAACGACGAATCCCGCCCCCCTGATGGGGACGGGATCCGGTGATTGTGGAGCTAAGGAGAATTGAACTCCTGACCTCCTGCATGCCATGCAGGCGCTCTACCAACTGAGCTATAGCCCCGCGCGTTCTTCGCGCTCCGCGCTGCGAACAAGATGAACTTTAGCCTGTGACCTGCCGGAAAGTGAAATCGGCTCCGGCAGGCCGCAGGCGGGGCTCAGTCGTCGTCGCCGAGGACCGGCTCGGGCAGCGTGCCGGCGTTGTGCTCCAGGAGCCGCCAGCCGCGCGCGCCCTCGCCGAGGACCGACCAGCAGCAGTTCGAGAGGCCGCCCAGGCTCTCCCAGTGCCGGGCCTCCAGGCCGAGCAGCCTGCCGATCGTGGTGCGGATGGTGCCGCCGTGGCTGACCACGACGAGCGTGCCGTCCACGGGCAGCTTCTCGGCCTGCTCCAGGACCACCGGGGCGGCCCGGTCGGCCACCTCGGTCTCCAGCTCGCCACCGCCGCGCCGCACCGGCTCACCGCGCTTCCATGCGGCGTACTGCTCGCCGTACCGCGCGGTGATCTCGTCGTGGGTCAGGCCCTGCCACTCCCCCGCGTACGTCTCACGCAGGGCGGAGTCGTGGGCGACGGCGAGACCGGTGAGCGCGGACAGCTCGGCGGCCGTGGCGGCCGCCCGCCTGAGGTCGGAGGCGACGATCGCGTCCGGCTTCAGCGCGGCGAGCAGCCGGGCGGACCGGCGGGCCTGGGCCACGCCGGTCTCGGTCAGCTCGATGTCCGTGCTCCCCTGGAAACGGCGCTCCAGGTTCCAGGAGGTCTGGCCGTGGCGCCACAGCACGATGCGGCGGCCTTCGCCGCCCTTGACGCCGGTCAGCTCAGCTCACCGTCCGCTCCGTCGGCACCCATCAGCTTGGCGTGCTCCTCCGCCTTGCCGCGGGTCTTCAGCGCGTCCTCGGGCAGCGGCAGCTCGGGGCAGTCCTTCCACAGGCGCTCCAGAGCGTAGAAGACCCGCTCCTCGCTGTGCTGGACGTGGATCACGATGTCGACGTAGTCGAGGAGGATCCAGCGGGCGTCGCGGTCGCCCTCTCGGCGCACCGGCTTGGCGCCGAGCTCCTTGAGTAGCCGCTCCTCGATCTCGTCGACGATCGACTTGACCTGGCGGTCGTTGGGCGCGGAGGCGAGCAGGAAGGCGTCGGTGATCGACAGCACATCACTGACGTCGTACGCGATGATGTCGTGCGCGAGCCGGTCGGCCGCCGCCTGGGCGGCGGCGTTGACGAGTTCGATGGAGCGGTCCGTGGCGGTCACAAGCAGGCTTTCGTCGGCGGTCTGAGTCACCTCAAGGGTCTCATGTACCGCCGACGGGCCCGAAAAGGATTATCGAAGGGTCACTGCTTGCCCCCGGGGATCTTGTAATCCTCACCGAGGACCACGGTGACCTCGGCGTTTCCGGCGGCCTTGCCCTTGGCGACGGATCCGGCGGGCAGCCCGAGCGTCTTGGCGACCTCCACGGCGGCCGGCTTCTGGGTGTCGTCCGCGTAGAGGACCTGCGACTTCGTCTGGCTGTCGGCCTTGGTGCCGCCGACCACGGCGTAGCCGCCGTTGATCAGGACCACACGGGCCGGCTCGGTGGCGTTCCGGCCGGTGGCGTCACGGATCGCGACCCGGGTGGCGGCGCCCTGCTCGGGGGCGCTGACCTTGCCGCCGAGGATGTCCCTGACGACGCCGTCGCCGGTGGCCTCGCTCAGCGAGCCGTCGGGCTCGACGGGCAGGACCGCCGTCTTGTAGTCGCCGACCTTGGCGTGCTCGGCCAGCTTGGACAGGGAGGCCCCGAGGTCCTTCTCGGGCAGCGAGGGGTCGAGGATCTGGGCCAGGGTCTCGATGGTGACGGTGGCGGCCTGGGGATCGTCGGAGATCTTCCGGAGCACGCCGTACAGGACCTGGCCGAAGCGCTGGAGCTGCTTGGCCTCGGCCTCGCCGGGCGCACGGTAGGTGGCGTAGGCGACGGCGGCACGGCCGTTGAGGGTCTGGTTCTCGCCCTTCTTCACCAGCGGCTCGGCGCCGGGCTTGTCTCCGGGGACGTCTGTGTCGGTGGTGATGTCGATGTTGCTGACGAGCTCGACGAGGTTCTCCAGGTACGGGGTGTCGAGCCGCCAGGTGCCGGTGATCTTCGCGCCGAGGAGGTTGCCGAGGGAGTCGCGGGTGCCGCTGGAGCCGTCGTCCTGGACGGACTTGGCGAGGGTGGTCGTGGTGCCCTCGTCGTTGGCCACGGCGAGCGAGTTGGGCAGCAGGAGGGTGGTGCCCTGCTTGGTGGTGCTGTTGTTGACGAGGAGGGCGGTGGAGGTGCCGCCGCCCTTGGTGTTGTGCAGGTGGACGACGATCGTGTCCCGCTGCTGCGGGCCGGTGGCGGTGTTCTGCGCGGCCTGCTCGCCGGACATGCCGGGGAGCAGGCCGGCCGACCAGAGGTAGCCGACGCCGCCGACGGCGGCCAGCACCAGGACCACGACGAGGGCCACGACGCGGTTGCGGCCGCGCCGGCGGGCCTCCTCGCGCCGCTCGGAACGGCTCTCGGTGAACTTGAGCCAGTCGATGACGTCCTCGGAGTCCTCGTCGGGCTCCTCGATGAACGAGAACTGCTCGGTGCGGAAGTCCCGCCCGTCGCCCTCGGGTGCCGGGCGCTGCCCTGGTACGGCGGCGGGGGCCGCCGGGGCCTGGGCCGGCGGCACGGAGGGCCGGGAGGGAGGTGCCGGGGTGGGCGCGGACTCGGTGCGGACCGCCCACTGCTGTCCGGTGTCGTAGATCTGGCCCGTCTGGCCCGTGTCGTACTGCTGGTAGTCGTACGAGGCGGGCTGCTGGGCGTACGGGTCGTACTGCGGCTGCTGGGGGTGCTGGGGCGCCTGCGGCTGCGGGGCCTGCTGGGGCGCGGCCTGCTGCTGTCCGTACGGGTCGTAGCCGTAGTTCTGCGGCTGCTGTCCGGGCCGAGCCGGCTGCTGCTGCTGCTGCTGCTGGACAGGCTGCCCGTACGGGTCGTAGTGCTGCTGCGGGACCTGCTGCTGGTACACCGGCTGCCCGTACGCGTCGTAGCCGATGATCTGCGGCTGCGGATAGTACGGGTCGTACGGGTTCTGCTGATCGTTCACCGGTGCCCCTCCCCGAGGCTCACTCGCCGCGGTACAACTGGCGCTTGTCGATGTAGCGCACCACACCGTCCGGGACCAAATACCAGACCGGGTCGCCCTGCGCGACCCTCGCCCGGCAGTCCGTGGACGAGATGGCGAGCGCGGGGACCTCCACGAGCGAGACGCCGCCCTTGGGCAGACCGTCGTCGGTGAGGTCGTGACCGGGGCGGGTGACCCCGATGAAGTGGGCGAGGGCGAAGAGCTCCTCGGCGTCGCGCCAGGTGAGGATCTGCGACAGCGCGTCGGCACCGGTGATGAAGAACAGGTCCGAGTCGCTGTTGAGGGAGCGCAGGTCCCGCAGTGTGTCGATGGTGTACGTCGGGCCGCCGCGGTCGATGTCGATGCGGCTGACGGAGAACTGCGGGTTGGACGCGGTGGCGATGACCGTCATCAGATAGCGGTCCTCGGCCGGCGAGACAGCCTTGTGGCTCTTCTGCCACGGCTGCCCGGTCGGCACGAACACCACCTCGTCGAGGTGGAACAGGGCGGCCACCTCGCTGGCGGCCACCAGGTGTCCGTGGTGGATCGGATCAAACGTTCCGCCCATCACGCCGAGTCTGCGCTTGCCGCGACCGCCAGTAGGCACTTCCTGCTCTCCCATGCGTGCAGAGCCTACTGGCACGACGTCGGACGCCGGATCAGCGGCCTTGCGGCTCGGCCGGGCCGCGGCCTAGCGGTCGCGGTTGAAGCGGGTGGTGATCCAGAGGAGCAGAAGGAGCGCGAGCAGGGCGCCGCCACCCGTGACGTACGGGCTGAGGCTTTCGTGGTTGCCGCCGTTCTCGGCACCCTCGTTCGCGAGCGTGACCAGGTTGGCGGCGGTGGCGTGGAGGCTCATCTTCGGCGTGACCTTCGATCGGGGATGGGAGCGGAGACTTCGCGCACATCGTATGCGGCGCGTCGCGGAGCGCTCACGCCGACTCAGGCGTTGGCGTCACCGGAGCGGTTTTCGCCGGTCGCGCGGTGGCGGGCCCGATCGTGGGACCGGTGGCGGTCGCGAGGTCCGGCGGGGCGGCCGGGCCGCCCGGTTGTCCGCATCGCCCGAGTTATCCACAGGCTCCGGCACTCGATGGCCGGCTCGCCTAGTCTGGGGTGCGTCAGGGGGACGAGCATCGACTCGTACGAACAGGGGGTATCCATGACCGATCACCACCAGGGACACCTGCCGGGCCGGCAGCGCAAGCGCTTCCCCGGTATCTCCTCACGGGCCTACGAACACCCGGCGGACCGCTCGGCGCTGGTCGCGCTGCGCAAGCTGAGCGGCTTCGACACCGTCTTCAAGGCACTCAGCGGGCTGCTGCCGGAGCGGAGCCTGCGGCTGCTGTTCCTCTCCGACTCCGTGCGGGTGAGCGACGCGCAGTTCACCCACCTCAACGACATGCTGAGGGACGCCTGCTACATCCTGGACCTGGAGAAGGTCCCGCCGATGTACGTCACGCAGGACCCCCGGCCCAACGCGATGTGCATCGGTCTCGACGAGCCGGTCATCGTGGTCACCACCGGCCTGGTGGAGCTCCTCGACGAGGAGGAGATGCGGGCCGTCGTCGGACACGAGGTGGGCCACGCGCTGTCGGGCCACTCGGTGTACCGGACGATCCTGCTCTTCCTCACCAGCCTGGCGCTCAAGATCGCCTGGATCCCGCTGGGGAACGTGGCGATCATGGCGATCGTCACGGCGCTGCGCGAGTGGTTCCGCAAGTCGGAGCTGTCGGCCGACCGTGCCGGGCTGCTCGTCGGGCAGGACCTCCAGTCCTCGATGCGCGGCCTGATGAAGATCGCCGGCGGCAATCATCTGCACGAGATGAACGTGGACGCGTTCCTCGCGCAGGCCGACGAGTACGAGAAGGGCGGCGACCTGCGGGACTCCGTCCTGAAGATCCTGAACGTGCTGCCGCGTTCCCACCCGTTCACGACGGTGCGGGCGGCCGAGCTGAAGAAGTGGTCCGAGACCCGCGACTACCAGCGGATCATGGACGGCCACTACCCGAAGCGGACGGAGGACAAGGACGCCTCGGTGACCGACTCCTTCCGCGAGTCCGGGCGGCACTACGCGGAGACGGTGCGCACCAGCAAGGATCCGCTGATGAAGCTGGTCAGCGACATAGCCGGCGGTGCCGGGGACCTGGCGGGCGACCTGGGCGGCAAGCTGTTCGGCCGGTTCGGCGGCGGGAACGGCACGGGTGCGGACGGCGGCCAGGGGACCAAGGGTTCCCAGGGCGACGGCGGCACCGGCCGGGACCGCGGCGGCGACGCGGAGGGTCAGACCGAGGGCTGAGCGCTCGGGGCGAGCACTCCGCAGAGCGGGGAGGTGGCGGGCCGACCCGTGGCGTACGGGTCGGTGACCGCCTGGTGGCTCCGGTCGGCGGCCCGCTCGCCGGCCAGCAGCGGCCGGAGCGCCCCGGTGGGGTCGGCGTCACAGGACTGCGGGCCGGCCTGGACGGTGCTGGTGAGCAGTTCGGCACGGTGCATCTGCAGGTCCTCGCGGTCGAAGCGGAAGTGCAGCTCGCGGTGGACGGTGAACAGCGAGGCCTGCGGGGCCGGGCCGGTGCCGGAGGTCACGGGCCGGACCGCGTAGGTGAAGGTGTGGTCCGCCGTGACGTCCAGCAGGTCGGCGTTGACCTCGGCGAAGTGCAGGGTGCCCTGGACGCGGATGCCGGGGTCGGCGAGGACGGCCTGGTGCGGGTCGAAGCTGACCAGCCAGCCGGAGATCGCGTGGCGGCCGTCGTCCTGGGGAGATTCGACGCTCCGGTCGAACTGCTCCTGCTGGTCGGGGTCGACGAGGAGCCGGGGCGGGCGGGTGGTCTGTCCGGCCAGGACCTGGGGGTCGAGAGAGGAGGCGACGAGGTAGTCCTTGGCGATGCCGAGGGCGGCGACCACCTGGCTCTCGGAGAAGTGGGGGGTGCGGGTGGCGAGGGGGAGATTGATGCCGGCGGCGCCGGTGCGGTACTCGGCGACGGGGCTGTGCGCGAAGAGACTGGCGGGCGTGCCGCCGGGGACGACGCCCTGCGGGGCGAGCGGGACCGTGGTGGTGGTCAGGGGCTCGGCCCGCTGGTCGAGCGGGGGCTGGTAGGGGTTGCGGACGCCGAGGTAGACCGCGGTGCCGAAGGCGAGCAGGATCAGCAGCACGAGCATGAGGGCCTGCCGGGAGCCGCTGCGGCCCTCCCAGGTGGGGCGGGACCGGACCGCCTGGGCGTGCTCCCCCATCCGCTCCGCTGCGGAGAACTCCTGGAGCCGGGCAGCGCGAACGAACGACTCGTCGAAGACGACGGATCGGTACTCGTCCTCACCGCCGGGGAGCCCCTCGGGAGTCCCCTCAGGCGGGTCGCCACGCCCTGCCATACCTTCAGGGTAGGTCGGCGGAAGCTCCGGTAAACGCCCAGGTACACGACAACTTCGCAAGAATCCCCACGTGGCTGCGGCGAACGGGCGAGGGGTCCGCCGGGCAGGGTCGGAGAACGGCCGGAGAAGAGCCGGCGAGGGGCCGGAAGGGAGGGTCAGGGGGCGCCGGGAGCAGCGGGAACGGGCGGCGCGGAGGACATGGTGGCCGCCGAGGGGACGGCGCGGGGCTTGTCGACGCCCGTGGTGGCCGGCGGGGGCATACGGTCCTGGCGGTTGGCGGAGGCGCCGCGGTAGACGGCGCTGAAGGCGAGGGCGACCATGCCGACGCCCATCACCAGGGCGAGCACCCAGGCGACCGGACGGTGCCAGCGGGCGCTGCCTCGGTAGGGGCGCAGGGCGCCGCCGTGGGGGCCGTAGGGGCCGAAGGCGTCCTCGGCGGTGTCGGGGTCGTAGCCGTCGGGGTGCCGGCCGAGGTCGTAGGCGTCCTCGTAGGGCTCCTCGTCGGCGAGTCCGGCGACGGCGCGGGCCCGGGCGGCCTCGGCCTCGGCGCGGGCCTGGGCGGCGGCGAGCAGGCGCTCGACCGCGGTGGGCTCGTGGAAGCGCGCCGCCCGCACGAAGTCCTCGTCGAAGGCCACGGTGGCGAATTCCTCGTCGGCGCCGCCGCGGTCGACAGAGTCCTCGGGGTCCTCGCCGTTCGGGAACGGCGTGCCCCCCACGTCGTCCGGCACGGGTTCAGAGTAGACCGGAGAGGGGGTTTTGGGCAGGGAGAGCGCGAATGTCCCTGCCCCGGGCGGAGAGCCGGCGGAGTGAGCGCCGGTTACCGGATGTGACCGTCGCCGGTCACGATGTACTTGGTGGAGGTGAGTTCCGGAAGGCCCATGGGGCCCCGGGCGTGCAGCTTCTGGGTGGAGATGCCGATCTCGGCGCCGAAGCCGAACTGTCCGCCGTCCGTGAAGCGGGTGGAGGCGTTGACGGCGACGGTGGTGGAGTCGACCAGCTGGGTGAAGCGGCGGGCGGCGGCCTGGGAGGTGGTGACGATGGCCTCGGTGTGACCGGAGGACCAGAGCCGGATGTGCTCGACGGCCTTGTCGAGGGAGTCGACGACGGCGGCGGCGATGTCGTAGGAGAGGTACTCGGTCTCCCAGTCCTCGGGGGTGGCCGGGACGACGGTGGCCTTGCTGCCCTCGGCGTGGGCGAGGACCCGCTCGTCGGCGTGGACGGTGACGCCGGCCTCGGCGAGGGCGTCCAGGGCGCGCGGCAGGAAGGCGTCGGCGATGTCGCGGTGGACCAGGAGGGTCTCGGCGGCGTTGCAGACGCTGACGCGGTGGGCCTTGGAGTTGATGAGGATGTCGACGGCCATGTCGAGGTCGGCCTGGGCGTCCACGTAGACGTGGCAGTTGCCGGTGCCGGTCTCGATGACGGGGACGGTGGACTCCTCGACGACAGTGCGGATCAGGGAGGCGCCGCCGCGCGGGATGAGGACGTCGACGAGGCCGCGGGCGCGCATCAGCTCGCGCACCGATTCGCGGGACTCGCCGGGGACGAGCTGGATCGCGTCGGCGGGCAGCCCGGCGCCGCCGACGGCGTCGCGGAGCACCTTCACCAGGGCGGTGTTGGAGGAGTAGGCGGAGGAGGAGCCGCGGAGCAGGACCGCGTTGCCGGACTTGAGGCAGAGGGCGGCGGCGTCGACGGTGACGTTGGGGCGGGCCTCGTAGATGATGCCGACGACGCCGAGCGGGACGCGGACCTGGCGCAGGTCGATGCCGTTGGGGAGGGTGGAGCCGCGGACGACCTCGCCGACCGGGTCGGGCAGCGCGGCCACATGCCGCACGTCGGCGGCGATGGCCCGCACCCGCTCGGGGGTGAGGGTGAGCCGGTCGATGATGGCCTCGCTGGTGCCGGCCTCGCGGGCGCGGGCGATGTCCTCGGCGTTGGCCTCGACGATCTCGGCCGTGCGGACCTCCAGGGCGTCCGCGACGGCGAGCAGGGCGTCGTCCTTCGTCGCGCGCGGCAGTGGCGCGATCTCGGCGGCCGCGGCGCGGGCCCGGTAGGCGGCCTGGGCGACCGGGGACATGTTGTCGAAGGGCATGAGCGAGGTCATGCCCGCAGGGTACTGGCACCACTGCGGACATCCCTCACGATCGCCCGCGCCGTCCCGTACTGCGAGACGCCCCGGGGGCGCGGGAGTGACCGGAATTCGACGGTCGCCGACGGCCGGTGGTCAGTAGGGGTGGACGCCGACCGGGGCGGCCGGCGGCGGGCCGTAGCCCTCGGCGATCCGCTGGTGGTAGGTCTCCCGGTCGATGACCTCCAGGCCGACGATCTCCCACGGCGGCAGCTGGGCGCTCTGCCGGTGCTCGCCCCACAGGCGCAGGGCGACGGCGGCGGCGTCGTGCAGGTCGCGGGCCTCCTCCCAGTAGCGGATCTCCGCGTGGTCGTTCGCGTAGCGGCTGGTCAGCAGGAAGGGGTGGTCGTGGGCCAGCTGTTCCAGGGCCCGGCGCACCTCCTTCAGCGGGGCCGCCGCGCCGGAGACGCTGAGGGTGATGTGCCAGAGCTTGGACACCTCCCGCTCCGCCGCCCTCGTGGTCTCGAGTTCTCGGGCGGGTTCCTGGTCGAGGGACTCGTCGTCGAAGTCGGCTCCGGCCTCGACGCTCGTCAGGGCGCGTTCGGTCGTCCCGCGGGGCAGTGCCCCTGGGCGCGCTCGTCTCACCGGCGGCCTCCTGTGTGATGCCTGTGCTGTGTGCTGCTGCGCGTGCTGGTCGTTCCCCGCCCTCTCGGTGCCCCCGAGACAAAGTTGACCAGCCCGCGGCGGTGCATGGGACGGTTTTGGTAAAGGTCCCTACCGGATGACCAGACTTTCAGCCGTTTCGGTTCACCCGCCGACGCTTCACAGGGCGTTCACATCACGACGAGGTCGTCGCGGTGGACGATCTCGCGCTCGTACTCCGGTCCGAGTTCCCGGGCGAGGTCGCGGGTGGAGCGGCCGAGCAGCTGGGGGATCTCCTTGGCGTCGAAGTTGACGAGCCCGCGGGCGACGGCGCGGCCCGAGGTGTCGCGCAGCTCCACCGGGTCGCCGGCGCTGAACTCGCCCTCGACGGCGGCGACTCCGGCGGCGAGCAGCGACTTCTTGCCCTCGGTCACGGCCCGTACGGCGCCGTCGTCGAGGGTGAGGTGGCCGCGCGGGGTGGAGGCGTGGGCGAGCCACAGGAGCCGGTCGGCGGAGCGGCGGCCGGTGCTGTGGAAGTAGGTGCCGGTGTCGCGGCCGGCCAGGGCGTCGGCGGCGCGGACGGCGGAGGTGAGGACCACGGGGATGCCCGCGGCGGCGGCGATCCGGGCGGCCTCGACCTTGGTGACCATCCCGCCGGTGCCGACGCCTGCCTTGCCGGCCGAGCCGATCTCGACATGGGCGATGTCGGACCGGTCGCGCACCTCCTCGATGCGCGAGGTGCCGGGCTTGGACGGGTCGCCGTCGTAGAGACCGTCCACGTCGGAGAGCAGGACGAGCAGATCGGCGCGGACCAGGTGGGCGACGAGCGCGGCGAGCCGGTCGTTGTCGCCGAACCGGATCTCGTCCGTGGCCACGGTGTCGTTCTCGTTGACGACCGGCAGGGCGCCCATGGTGAGGAGCTGGTCCAGGGTGCGGTACGCGTTGCGGTAGTGGGCGCGGCGGCTGGTGTCGTCGGTGGTGAGCAGGACCTGCCCGACCCGGACGCCGTAGCGGGCGAAGGAGGCGGTGTAGCGGGCGACGAGCAGGCCCTGTCCGACGCTGGCGGCGGCCTGCTGCCGGGCCAGGTCCTTGGGGCGGCGGGTGAGACCGAGCGGGGCGAGGCCGGCGGCGATGGCGCCGGAGGAGACCAGGACGATCTCCTTCTCGCCGCCGCTGCGGACCTTGGCGAGGACGTCCACGAGGGCGTCGACCCGGTCGGCGTCGAGACCGCCGGACGCGGTGGTCAGCGAGGACGAGCCCACTTTCACGACGATCCTGCGGGCTTCCGTCACGTACTGCCTTGCCACTGTCACCTGCGTCGTCCTCGCCGTCCTGCTCGTGCCCACCCGGGTCCGGGCCCGGGCCCCGTGATCACGCCCGTGCCCATGATCCCGCTCGTCAGGCAATCTACGCGAGCCGCTCCGGGAGCCGCCCGTCCATTCCGCAGGCTGGACGACGGCGCCCGGACCGGAAGGGACCCGTCAGCCGCGCTCCGCCAGCGAGCGGCGGAACGCCACACACTCCTCGTACACCGGCAGGATCCCCGCCTCGCGCGCCTGCGCGAGGGTCGGGCTCCCGGCGTCCTTGGCGGACAGCTCCGGCTCGCCCCCGGCCGGCCACTCGATGCCGAGCTCCGGGTCGAGCGGGTGGACACCGTGCTCGCGCTGCGGTGCGTACCCCTCGGAGCAGAGGTACGTCACGGTGGCGTCGTCCGTCAGCGCGCAGAAGCCGTGGCCGAGGCCCTCGGACAGGTAGACGGCCCTGCGCTCCTGGTCGTCGAGGCGCACGGCCTCCCAGCGGCCGAAGGTCGGCGAGCCGGCCCGGACGTCCACGACGATGTCGAGGACCGCGCCGCGCACGCAGGTCACGTACTTCGCCTGGCCGGGCGGCACGTCCGCGAAGTGGACGCCGCGCACGACGCCGGCGGCGGACACCGACATGTTGCCCTGCTTCAGCTCCAGCGGGTGGCCGACGGCCTCGGCCATGAGCTCGGCCTTGTACCACTCGAGGAAGAGACCTCGGGCGTCGCCGTGCTGCTGCGGGACGAACTCCCAGGCGCCTTCGATGCCAAGGGGGTTGACCTTCATGGAAAGAGCCGTTCCTCTCTCGGGTCCCGAGGACCGTCAGGCCTTGCCGATCCGCTGTTCGGTCTCGTACGCCAGCAGGTCGAGCAGGTAGTCGCCGTAGCCGCTCTTGGTCAGCGGCTCGGCGAGGGCGCGCAGCCGCGCGTCGTCGATGAAGCCGGCCCGCCAGGCGGCCTCCTCCAGGCAGCCGATCTTCATGCCCTGGCGCTCCTCGACCACGCGGACGTACTCGGAGGCCTGCACGAGGGACTGGAAGGTGCCGGTGTCGAGCCAGACGGTGCCGCGGTCGAGGACCGAGACCTGGAGCTCCCCGCGGTCGAGGTAGTACCTGTTGATGTCGGTGATCTCCAGCTCGCCGCGCGCGCTCGGCACGAGGCTCCTGGCTATCTCGACCACCCGGCTGTCGTAGAAGTAGAGGCCCGGCACCGCGTAGCGGGACTTCGGGTTCTTCGGCTTCTCCTCGATGGAACGGGCGACGCCGTTCTCGTCGAAGTCGATGACGCCGTAGGCGCTGGGGTCGGAGACGGCGTGGGCGAAGACGACGCCGCCCTCGGGCCGCCCGTACTTCGCCAGCTGCCGGCCGAGGCCGACGCCGTGGAAGATGTTGTCGCCGAGGATCAGCGCGACGGGCTCGCCGCCGATGAACTCCTCGCCGATGACGAAGGCCTCGGCGATGCCGTTCGGCTTCTCCTGGGTCGCGAACCGGATGTCCAGGCCCCAGGCGGAACCGTCGCCGAGCAGGCGCTCGAACTGCGGGCGCTCCTCCGGCCCGGTGATGACCAGAAGCTCGTCGATCCCCGCCATCACCAGGGTCGACAGGGGGTAGTAGATCATCGGCTTGTCGAAGACCGGCATCAACTGCTTCGAGACGGCTCGGGTGATGGGCCACAATCGGGAGCCGGTACCACCGGCGAGCAGGATCCCACGCATGAATACGGAGCCTAGGCGGGCACACTGGTGCCGGCACCCGGTTCCATAGAATCGTGGCCTTCATGAGGATTCTGGTCACCGGCGGCGCCGGGTTCATCGGTTCACAGTTCGTACGGGCACTGCTCTCCGGAGAACTGCCCTCGGGCGAGGGCGCCCAGGTCACCGTCCTGGACAACCTCACCTACTCCGGCAACGAGGCCAATCTGGCCCCGGTGGCCGACAGGCCCGGCTATGCCTTCGTGCACGGCGACATCCGCGACCACGCGACCGTCGACGACGTGATGCGCGGCCAGGACGCGGTGGTGCACTTCGCCGCCGAGTCCCACGTGGACCGCTCGATCCTGGACTCCTCGCCGTTCGTCACCACGAACGTGCTCGGCACCCAGGTGCTGCTCGACGTGGCCAGGCGACACGGCGTCGGCCGGTTCGTGCACGTCTCCACGGACGAGGTGTACGGCTCGATCGCCGAGGGCTCCTGGACCGAGGACTGGCCGCCGGCCCCGAACTCCCCGTACTCGGCCTCCAAGGCCGGCTCGGACCTGCTGGCGCTCTCGTACCACCGCACGCACGGCATGGACGTCGTGGTGACCCGCTGCTCCAACAACTACGGGCCGTACCACTTCCCCGAGAAGATGATCCCGCTGTTCACCACGAACCTGCTGGACGGCAAGAAGGTCCCGCTGTACGGCGAGGGCCTGAACATCCGCGACTGGCTGCACGTCTCCGACCACTGCCGCGGCATCGAGATGGTGCTGCGCGGCGGCCGCGCCGGTGAGGTCTACCACATCGGCGGCGGCACCGAGGTCACCAACAAGGAGCTCACCGGTCTGCTGCTCGACGCCTGCGGCGCCGGCTGGGACATGGTCGAGCACGTCGAGGACCGCAAGGGCCACGACCTGCGCTACTCGCTGTCGATCGCCAAGATCCAGGAGGAGCTCGGCTACCGGCCGCAGGTCACCTTCGAGCAGGGCCTCGCCTCCACCGTCCAGTGGTACCGCGACAACCGCGCCTGGTGGGAGCCGCTGAAGGCGAAGGCGGCGCTCGCCCGATGAGCGCCGACGCCCCCACCCGCTGGCTGATCACCGGTGCGGCCGGCATGCTCGGCCGCGACCTCGCCGAGGTCCTGGCCGGGACCGGCGCGGACGCCGGTGCCGGCGCCCGTATCGACGCCCGTATCGACGCCCGTACCGGCGCCCGTACCGAGGTCACCGCGCTGACCCGCGCCCATCTGGACATCACCGACACCGCCGCCGTCCGCGCCGCGGTCGAGGGCCATGACGTCGTCGTCAACGCCGCCGCCTGGACCGACGTCGACGGCGCGGAGACCGAGGAGGCCGCGGCCACGCGGATCAACGGCGACGGCCCGCGCGCGCTCGCCGAGGCCTGCGCCGCGACCGGCGCCGTGCTGCTCCAGGTGTCGACCGACTACGTCTTCCCGGGCGACGCGACCGAGCCGTACCGGCACGACGCCCCCACCTCCCCGGTGAACGCCTACGGCCGCGGCAAGCTCGCGGGCGAGGAGGCGGTCCTGAAGCTGCTGCCCGAGCGCGGTTACGTGGTGCGCACGGCGTGGCTGTACGGGGCGCACGGGCGCAACTTCGTGGCGACCATGCTGCGCCTGGCCGGGCAGCGCGAGACCCTCGACGTGGTCGACGACCAGCGCGGCCAGCCGACCTGGACCCGGGCGCTCGCGCGCCAGCTGCGGGACCTGGGCACGGCGGCCGTCCGCGACGAGGCCCCGGCGGGCGTCTACCACGGCACGGCGTCGGGGACGGCGAGCTGGTTCGACCTGGCACGGGCGGCCTTCGAGCTGACCGGCCTGGACCCGGAGCGGGTGCGGCCGACGACCTCGGAGAAGTTCGTACGCCCGGCCCGCCGGCCCTCGTACAGCGTGCTGGCGCACGAGCGCTGGGCCGAGGCGGGCGTCGCGCCCCAGCCGCACTGGCGCGAGCAGCTGGCCGAGGCGCTGAAGGCCATGGCCCCGGGTCCGGGCCACGCCGCCCCGGCCCCGGCTCCAGCCCCCACCCGAGGTCCGGCCCCCGCCCGCGCCCCGCTTCCACCGGCACCGTGACCCGAATCACTCTTTGTGGTCGATTCGGGCAGATTCTGCGATCCTCTGCACCCTACGTGCACATCCCTTGAAGAAAATCACCCCCTCGGCCGGTTCCCCGGACAACCGGCCGAGTCCTGGGAAGGTCGCGCCGCCTCACCCGCCGTCTTCGGTGTCAATCGCGGTACCGAACAGCAGGTAGCTTGGATGTGTCGAGAGGAAGACAAGTGGATCGAGGTGCAAGTGCCTGACGTCTCCGTGGTCGTCATCGCCTACAACGACGCAGAGCGTCTCCCGACGGCCGTCCAATCGGTACTGGACCAGACCTTGCACAGCGTCGAGGTCGTCATCGTCGACGACTGCAGCAAGGACGACACGTTCCAGGTCGCCCAACAGCTCGCCGCCGCGCACCCCGACCGGGTCCGGGCCTTCCAGCTGCCCCAGAACAGTGGCGGCTGCGGAGCGCCCCGCAACTACGGCATCCAGCGCGCCGCCGGCACCTACGTCATGTTCCTCGACAGTGACGACGTGCTGGAGCGCAACGCCTGCCGCAACATGCTGGACGCGGCCGAGCGGACCGGCTCCGATCTCGTCTCCGGTCTGTGCGTGCGCGTCCACCTGGACAGCCGGCACCAGAAAACCACCCAGTGGTACCCGTGGATCTACGCGGAGACCCGGACCCTCGAGTCCATCAACGAGATGTCCGACCTGCTCGTCTTCGACACCCTCTCGACGAACAAGTGCTACCGCCGCTCGTTCCTCCTGGAGCAGGGGCTGGAGTTCCCGGTCGGCATCCACTACGAGGACCTGCTGTTCTCCGCGCAGGCCTACGTCGCCGCCGGCCGCATCACGCTCATCCCGAACCAGGTCTACTACTGGAACGTGGAGGAGAAGGCGGCCGCGAAGTCGATCAGCAACCGGCGCCACGAGATCGCCAACTTCGCGCACCGCGTGGAGATCCACCGCCGGGTGGACGCCCTGCTCGCCGAAAAGGGCTACGAGGAGCTGAAGTTCCGCAAGGACATCAAGTTCCTCAAGCACGACCTCGTGCTGCACCTGCGCGAACTCGCGATGATGGACGAGCAGTACTGCCGCGACTTCGCCGAGCTGGCCAACGCCTACCTCGCCGACATCGCCCCGGAGGCGTACGACGAGGTCGATCCGCTGCAGGCGATCTGCGCCTACCTGCTGACCCGTGAGGACTGGGACAACCTGATCCCGGCCACCGAGGCGCTCACCAACAAGGGCCGCCTGACCACCGCGTTGGTCGAGCACGAGGGCCAGATCTACTGGTGCGACGGGCACTTCGACGACCCGATGGGCCGCCGGGTGCTCAACGTCACCGACGCCGGCTACCACCTGAGCCCGCTGGCCTCGATCCCGCTGGCCAACCGGCTGACCTCGTACGCCGACAGCGACGGCACGGTCCGTATGACCGGCGCCGTGGTGAACCCGCTGGGCCGGATCACGGAGAACCAGCCGCTCAAGGGCGTGCTGGAGTTCCGCGCCCGGCGCAACCTCGGCCAGCGCCCGTACCGCGTCCCGGTCACCTCGCTGCGCCACACCGGCTCGGCGATCGAGTGGGAAGCCTCGGCGGACCTCTCCCGCGTCCGCCCGGTCGGCATCGTCGACGCGGTCTGGGACGTGCGCCTGCGGCTGACCGTCGACGGCACCACGCTCACCACCCGCGTCTCGGTCGGCGACGTCGACCTCGGCTCCACCCGCTCCCTGCGGGTCCGCCCGCGCCTGACCCGGCTGGTCTCGGACCGGTTCCGGCCCGAGGCGACCAAGAAGGGCAACCTGTCCTACGTCCTCACCGCCGAGAGCGCCGCCGCGGTCTGCACCACGGCGATGATCGAGGGCGCGATGCACGGCAGCGCGGCGAACCTGGCCAAGAAGAGCCTGCGCGGCCTGCTCAAGGCCCGCAAGCAGCTGCACTCGGGCGAGACGAAGGTGCGTCTCTACCACGAGGTCTACAGCCGGCTGCCGATCCGCAAGGGGCTCGTGGTCTTCGAGAGCCACCTCGGCAAGCAGTACAGCGACAGCCCGAAGGCGATCTACGAGGAGATGCGCCGCGAGGGCGTGCGGTTCGACGCCGTCTGGTCCTACGCGGGCGCCAAGCCCACCGGCTTCCCGAAGGACGCCACTCTGGTCAAGCGCTGGAGCCGGCAGTACCTGCGGGCCCTGGCGCAGGCGGAGTTCTGGATCGACAACCAGGGCTTCCCGCACCGTCTGACGAAGCGTCCGGAGACCACGTACATCCAGACCTGGCACGGCTCCGCGCTCAAGCGCATGGGCTTCCACGAGCCGAGCACGAAGGCACGCGCCCAGGCCGGGCAGGACTCGCTGCAGCAGTCCCTGGACCGCTTCGACCACTTCCTGGTCCGCTCCGAGCACGACGTCCAGACGCTGGCGAAGGGCTTCCGGCTGCGCGACGAGGTCCTGCTGCCGGTCGGCTACCCCCGTAACGACGCCCTGGTCGCCGCCCGCCGCGCCGAGGCCGAGTCCGGCACCCGCACGCGCGGCCCGCTCGCGCAGGAGCTGGGCATCGACCCGGACAAGAAGGTGGTGCTCTACGCCCCGACCTTCCGGGCCGAGACCAACGGCAAGGTGCGCCAGTTCGAGCTCCCCTTCGACGTGGAGGAGTTCGCCGAGCGCTTCGGCGACACCCACACCCTGCTCGTCCGGTCGCACTACCTCAACGAGGTCACGCTGCCGCCGTCCGTGCGGGGCCGGGTCATCGACGTCTCGACGTACCACGACACCACGCCGCTCCTGGAGCTCGCGGACGCCCTGATCACGGACTACTCGTCCGTGATGTTCGACTACGGGCTGCTCGACCGGCCGATGATCTTCTTCACGTACGACTACGACGAGTACGCCAACGGCAGCCGCGGCACCTACTTCGACCTGAAGGAGCGGGCCCCCGGCCCGGTCGTGTCCACCGAGAGCGAGCTCTTCTCGGCGATCACCCGTCTCAAGGACGAGGCCGACGCCAAGTACGCGGCGGCGCGGGAGCGGTTCAACGCCGACTTCAGCGCCTTCGACCGGGGCGACGCGGCCTCGCAGATCGTCGCCAAGTTCTTCACCAGGAGCGGTAAGTGACCGAGCAGACCGCCGTGTCCGGCGGCCGTGACATCTTCTTCGTCTCCAACAGCGTCGACGAGATGGGCGGTGTGACCACCTGGTCGCACCAGATGGCCCGGGAGTTCGCCGACCGGGGCCACCGCGTGCACGCGATCGGGATCGTGCCGGCGCCCGAGGGCCGCCGCCACGAGTTCCCTGCCGACCTTCCGTACGCCACGACCACGCTGTACGACGCGCACCCCCCGCAGGTGGGCTCGCTGCGCGGGATCAAGGGCCGGCTCAACGCGGCGGAGCGGATGCGCCACCGCGCCCGCGCCGCCGCCATGCGCGAGCAGGCCGAGAAGCTGACCGCGCTGTTCGCCGCGGCCCGCCCCGGCGCGATCGTCATCGTCACCCAGGTGTGGGCGATGGAGTGGGTGGCGCTGGCCGACACCAAGGGCCTCGTCGTCATCGGCATGAGCCACGAGTCGTACGAGGCGAGCGCGGCCTCCTCGCGCCTGGCCCGGGTCAAGCGGTACTACCAGGGCGTCGACCGGCTGCTCGTCCTCACCCCCGGCGACGCGGACCGCTGGATCCGCGCGGGCATGGACAACGTCGGCCACATGCCGAACCCGCTGCCGTTCATGCCCGAGACGCCCTCCCCGCGCTCGGCGAAGGTGGTCGCCTCCATCGGCCGCCTCTCGCACGAGAAGGGGATGGACATGCTGCTCGACAGCTGGGCCGAGGTCGCCCCGCGCCACCCCGACTGGACGCTGCGGATCTACGGCGCCGGTGACGAGGAGGAGCGGCTGCACCGTCAGTGCACCGAGATGGGCCTGGACGGCTCGGTCGAGTGGATGGGCCGCACGTCCGACGTACTCGGCGCGCTGCGTGAGGCCTCGGTCTTCGCCCAGGCCTCCCGGGCGGAGGGCTTCCCGATCACCCTGCTCGAGGCCATGGCCGCCGGTGTGCCGTGTGCCGCGTTCGACTGCGCGCCGGGGGTCCGCGAGATCATCCGGGACGGCGAGGACGGCCTGCTCGCCGCGCTCGGCAACACCACGGATCTGGCCCGGCACATCAGCACCCTGATCGCCGACGACGAGTTGCGCGACCGCATGGGTACCGCCGCACACGCCAACGTGCGCCGGTACTCCGCCGAGTCGATCACCGACCGGTGGGAGGAGCTCTTCCGCTTCCTGGAGCGGTAGGAGCCACAGCTCCACGTACGAGAAGACGGCCGGAGGGTTCGAGAACCCTCCGGCCGTCTTCGTGCCTGACGTCAGACCGACGCGGTGACGTCAGACCGACGTGGTGACGTCAGACCGACGCGGTACGGCGTGCCGTCCAGCCGGCCCAGGCCGAGGTGATCATGTCGCGGACGTCGTGGCGGGCCTGCCAGCCGAGCTCCGCCTCGATGCGGGCGGCGGAGGCGACGACGCGGGCCGGGTCGCCGGCGCGACGCGGGGTGACGGCCGGGGCGGCGCTGTGGCCGGTGATCTCGTTGATCAGATCGACCATCTCGCGGACGGAGACGCCCTCGCCGCGGCCGATGTTGACGGTGAGGTCGCGCGGCTCGCCCGCGGCGGCCCACTCGGCGAGCTTGCGGGCGGCGACGAGGTGGGCGTCGGCCAGGTCCTCGACGTGGATGTAGTCGCGGATGCAGGTGCCGTCGGGGGTGTCGTAGTCGTCGCCGAAGATCCGCGGGGACTCACCGGCGTCGAGCCGCTCGAACACCATCGGGACCAGGTTGAAGACGCCGGTGTCGGCGAGCTCCGGGGTCGCGGCGCCGGCCACGTTGAAGTAGCGCAGGCAGGCGGTGGAGATCCCGTGGGCCTTGCCCGCGGCCCGGACCAGCCACTCGCCGGCCAGCTTGGTCTCGCCGTACGGGCTCATCGGCAGGCACGGGGTGTCCTCGGTGACGAGGTCCACGTCCGGCATGCCGTAGACGGCGGCGGAGGAGGAGAACAGGAAGTTGCGCACGCCGGCGGCGGCGACGGCCTCAAGGAGGACGGTCAGGCCCACCACGTTCTCGCGGTAGTAGTGCAGCGGCTGCTCGACGGACTCGCCGACCTGCTTCTTCGCCGCCAGGTGGACCACGCCGGTCACGCCGTACTCGGCGATGGTCTTGTCGAGGACCTCGCGGTCCAGGGTGGAGCCGACCACCAGCGGCACACCGTCCGGGAGGCGCTCGGCGTAGCCGGTGGACAGGTCGTCGAGGACGACGACGCTCTCGCCCGCCCGCGTCATGGCCCGCACGACGTGCGAGCCGATGTAGCCCGCGCCGCCCGTGATCAGAAAAGTCATCGTGCTCCCTAGCTCTTTCCCTGAGATGTGCCGGTGAGCCGGCCGAGCTTGGCCCACGCCACCTTGAGGCCGTCGCGGGCGCCCGGCGCGATCCGTACCGCGAGCGACCCGTTCGCCGTCGTGTACTGCTGCACCAGCACTACACCGTACCGGCTGCTCGGCAGCACCGACCGGCGCTGGCCGCCGCCCGCGAGACGCGGGGCGGTGGTGAAGGAGGCGCCGGCCGCGCCCTCCACGACGACCCGGAGGTCCCACACCTGGGTGCCGCGGCCTCGCCCGCGGCGGCCGGCGCGGGCGAGGCCGGTGAGGTGCGCGGGTACGCGGGCGGTCCAGCCGTCCGCGCCCTCGGTGAGGGGGACCCGCTCGGTACGGGTGGGCTCGGCGTCGCCCCTCCGTACGAAGCCGACCTCGGCGGTGCGCGGGCCCGCCGCGCGCAGCCGGCCGTACAGATCGCGCAGGGTCAGGCGCAGCTCGCCACGTCCCGTGGGGCTCGTGCGCAGGGAGGCGTCGACGACGAACGGAAGGTCGTCGAGCGGGGCGGTGTCGACGCCGTCGAGCACGGCGCCGGGCAGGTCCTCCGCCCAGACGGCGGCCTCGTCCACGCGCGCGTACGGGGGCAGCAGGCGCCCCGGGTTCGCGGCGAGGCGGGACATCCGGGGCAGGTCGCGCGGCTCGGCCGCGGCGAGGAGCAGGCGGGCGAGCCAGCGGGCGGGGGTGGTGGCGGCGGCGAGCTCGCGCTCGTCGAAGCCGGTCAGGTACGTGCGGGTGAGCGTCCACCAGTCGTGCTGGTACGCGGCGCCGCGCTGCGGCAGCTCGCGCGCGTAGAGCCGGACGTCGTGCTCCAGGAACTTGGTGCGGCAGACGGCGGCGAGCTCCGCGCGGCCGGCGTCGGTGAAGGCCGCGACGGCCTGGCGGTGCGCCTCGATGCGGGCGGTCCAGTTCTCGATGCCCTTGCGGTCCAGGGAGATGGACAACTGGGCGGCGGCGCGGCGCACATGCCAGACGTAGACCGTGTCCGGGATCACGGCGATCCGCGGCGCGGCGGCCAGCACGCGCGCGCTGAAGACGAAGTCCTCGTAGACGAACCGGCCGTCGGGGAAGCGGATGCCGTGCTCGTCGAGGAAGGAGCGGCGGTAGACCTTGTTCACGCAGAGGGTGTCGTGCGTGTACGGGGCGAGGGCGGCGGCGCTGTCGAGGAGGGCCTCGCCGGTGTACAGGTCCGGCTGCCAGGGCACGTCGCGCCCGTCCGGCAGTTCCCGGCGCACGCACATCCCCGCCGCGACCGGCGTCTCGTGCCGCTCCGCCGCCGCGACGAGTGCCTGGGCCGCGCCCGGCGGCAGAACGTCGTCGCTGTCGAGGAACATCACGTAGGGGGCGGTGGCGGCGGCGATGCCGTCGTTGCGCGGGGTGCCGCAGCCCCCGCTGTTGCTCTCCCGGTGCACCACCCGCACGCGCGGGTGCGCGGCCGCGAGCTCGTCGAGCACCTTGCCCGTGGCGTCGCTCGACGCGTCGTCCACGGCGACGACCTCGGCGACCACCGGCCCCTGGTCGAGCGCGGACCTGATCGCCTCACCGACCAGTTCCTCGTCGTTGTAGGCGATGACGACGACGCTGAGCCGACCGTCGGTGGCGGGCGTGGGGGCGGCGGGAGCGAGACTCACATCAGAATCCTACGGGAGCCCCCACGGCCCCCTTCCCGGCAGCCGCACGGCCACCGGGACTCCGTCCGCCGGTACGCGACAGGCCCCCGGCCGGACGGGAATGTCCAGGGCCGGGGGCCCGAGGGGGACACGAGGCGGGAAGGGCCTAGACAGTGCCCCCACGGCCGCCCTCGCACCGCTCGGCCCCAGGGGGGCCTCACGGGCATCGGACGGCTGCGCCGGACTCCGTCCGCCGGTACGCGACGGGCCCCCGGCCGGACAGCGGTCCGGGCGGGGGCCCGAGGGGGACACGAGGCGGGGAGGGCCTAGAAGGGGTTGAACTCGTCGAACTCACGCTGCGACTCGTCCCGCTCCGCCTCGCGGTCGCGTCGGCGCTGGGCGGCCGGGCGCGGGGCCTCCAGGCGGTGGTCCTCGCCGCGGCGGCCGAGCATTTCGGCGCCGGCCATCAGGGTGGGCTCCCAGTCGAAGACGACCGCGTTCTCGTCGGGGCCGATCGCGACGCCGTCGCCGGCGCGGGCGCCGGCCTTCATCAGCTCGTCCTCGACGCCGAGGCGGTTGAGACGGTCCGCGAGGTAGCCGACGGCCTCGTCGTTGTTGAAGTCGGTCTGGCGGACCCAGCGCTCCGGCTTCTCGCCGCGCACGCGGTACAGGTCCTCGTGCTCGTCGTAGGTGACGGTGAAGCCGGCGTCGTCGACCGCCTTCGGGCGGATGACGATCCGGGTCGCCTCCTCCTTCGGCTTGGCCGCGCGGGCCTGGGCCACGATCTCGGCGAGGGCGAAGGAGAGCTCCTTGAGGCCCGTACGGGCGACCGCGGAGATCTCGAAGACGCGGTAGCCGCGCTCCTCCAGGTCCGGGCGGATCATGTCCGCGAGGTCCTGGCCGTCCGGGATGTCGATCTTGTTGAGGACGACGACGCGCGGGCGGTCGCCGAGGCCACCGTACTGCTTCAGCTCCTCCTCGATCGCGTCGAGGTCGCTGACCGGGTCGCGGTCGGACTCCAGGGTCGCCGTGTCGAGGACGTGCACGAGCACCGAGCAGCGCTCGACGTGGCGCAGGAACTCCAGGCCCAGGCCGCGCCCCTGGCTGGCGCCGGGGATGAGGCCGGGGACGTCGGCGATGGTGTAGACGGTCGAGCCGGCCGTGACCACCCCGAGGTTCGGGACGAGCGTCGTGAAGGGGTAGTCCGCGATCTTCGGCTTGGCGGCCGAGAGGACGGAGATCAGCGAGGACTTGCCGGCGCTCGGGTAGCCGACGAGCGCCACGTCGGCGACCGTCTTCAGCTCCAGGACGATGTCCTGGAGGTCGCCGGGCTCGCCGAGCAGCGCGAAGCCGGGGGCCTTGCGGCGGGCGGAGGCCAGCGCCGCGTTGCCGAGGCCGCCGCGGCCGCCCTGGGCGGCGACGTACGTCGTGCCCTGGCCGACCAGGTCCGCGAGGACGTTGCCCCTCTTGTCCAGGATGACGGTGCCGTCGGGCACGGTCAGGACCAGGTCCTGGCCGTCCTTGCCCGCGCGGTGGCCGCCCTCGCCGGGCTTGCCGTTGGTGGCCTTGCGGTGCGGCGAGTGGTGGTATTCGAGGAGCGTGGTGACCGACTGGTCCACGGTCAGGATCACATCGCCGCCCCGGCCGCCGTTGCCGCCGTCCGGGCCGCCGAGCGGCTTGAACTTCTCCCGGTGGACGGAGGCGCAGCCGTGGCCTCCGTTACCCGCGGCGACGTGCAGCTCGACGCGGTCCACGAAGGTGGTCATGGTTGGGCCTCCAGAGAGCTAAAGCTATGGGTGGGAATGTCTACCTAGTAACACGCGAAAGGCGGACCCGCTTCCCCAGTCGGGAAGTGAGGTCCGCCTCCGCCAAGCTGTTCCGATCAGGCGACCGGAACGATGTTCACGACCTTGCGGCCACGGAAGGTGCCGAACTGCACCGAACCGGCCTGCAGGGCGAACAGCGTGTCGTCGCCACCGCGACCGACACCCGAGCCCGGGTGGAAGTGGGTGCCGCGCTGGCGGACCAGGATCTCACCCGCGTTGACGACCTGACCGCCGAAGCGCTTCACGCCGAGCCGCTGGGCGTTGGAATCGCGACCGTTCCGGGTGGACGATGCGCCCTTCTTGTGTGCCATTGCTCAGTCCCTCTTTACTTCGCGGCCGTCGGGATGGACGTGACCTTGATCGCCGTGTACTGCTGACGGTGACCCTGGCGACGGCGGTAGCCGGTCTTGTTCTTGTAGCGCAGGATGTCGATCTTGGCGCCCTTGGTGTGGTCCACGACCTCGGCCTGGACCTTGATGCCCGCCAGGACCCACGGGTCGCTGGTCACGGCGTCGCCGTCGACGACGAGCAGGGTCGAGAGCTCGACCGTGTCGCCAGCCTTGGCGGTGGAAATCTTGTCAACCTCAACGATGTCGCCGACAGCAACCTTGTGCTGGCGACCACCGCTGCGCACGATGGCGTACACGCGGATCTCTCTCTCACTCGGTAAAGGGACCTCTGACGCCAGCCGCTCCGCCCTGACGGGCGTGCGGCCTCTCCCGGCCTGAGCTGGGAGGAATGTGCTCAGAGGTGGTGGCGTGCCAGTCGACACGCCGACGGTCTAGGTTACGGGCGGGCCCCGGAGGGGGTCAAATCCGGTCGCGGCGCCGGTCAGGCGCCGCGCCCCGGAGGCTCACGCCGTCTCGGCCACGAAGGCCTTGAGCCAGGTACGGAAGTCCGGGCCCAGGTCCTCGCGCTCGCACGCGAGGCGCACGATGGCCCGCAGGTAGTCGCCGCGGTCACCGGTGTCGTAACGGCGGCCCTTGAAGACCACACCGTGCACCGGGCCGCCGAGCCGCTCGTCCGCGGCCATCTTCTGCAGCGCGTCGGTGAGCTGGATCTCGCCGCCGCGGCCCGGCTCGGTGCTGCTCAGCACGTCGAAGACGGCGGGGTCGAGGACGTAGCGGCCGATGATCGCGTAGTTGCTGGGCGCCTCGGCCGGGGCCGGCTTCTCGACCAGGCCGGTGATGCGGACGACATCGGCGTCGGCGGCCGGCTCGACGGCGGCGCAGCCGTACAGGTGGATCTGCGCCGGGTCGACCTCCATGAGGGCGACGACGCTGCCGCCCTGCGCGGCCAGGACCTCCAGCATCCGGGCGAGCAGCGGGTCGCGCGGGTCGATCAGGTCGTCGCCGAGGAGCACCGCGAAGGGCTCGTCGCCGACGTGCGGCTGCGCGCAGAGCACGGCGTGGCCGAGACCGCGCGGATCGCCCTGGCGCACGTAGTGCATGGTGGCGAGCTCGCTGGACTCCTGGACCCGGGCCAGGCGCTCCTCGTCGCCCTTGCGGACGAGGGCCTCCTCCAGCTCGTAGTTCCGGTCGAAGTGGTCCTCGAGCGGGCGCTTGTTGCGACCCGTGATCATCAGCACGTCCGACAGCCCGGCGGAGACCGCCTCCTCCACCACGTACTGGATGGCCGGCTTGTCGACGACCGGCAGCATCTCCTTGGGAGTCGCCTTGGTGGCCGGAAGGAAGCGCGTGCCGAGACCGGCGGCCGGGATGACGGCCTTGCGCACTCTGGGAACGGGGGTGTTGTTCATCGGGCTGGGTTTCCTGTATTCCGATCCTGGGTCAATGCCGTGTGGACCGTCCTCGGCGGGAGGACGGTCCACACGTGAGCGGCGGGGACTGGGTCAGTCCTGCGCGGGGGCGGCGGTCTTCTTGGCCGCCGCCTTCTTGGCGGTCGCCTTCTTCGCCGCGGTCTTCTTGGCCGCCGTCTTCTTGGTGGCGGCCTTCTTCGCCGTGGCCTTCTTGGCCGTCTTGCGGGCCGCCGCCTTCTTGGCCGGGGCGGGAGCCTCGGCCTCGGTGCCGGCGGACGGGGCCTCGGCGGTCTCCTCGGCCGGGGCGGCGGACGCCACCACGACCACGGCGGCCTCCTCGGCACCCTCCGGCGCACCGGCGGGGGCCGTGGCCTTGCGGACGACCCGGCGACGCGCCTTCGGCGGGGCGGCCACGGGGGCCTCCTCGACGACGGGCGCCGGAGCCGGGGCCGGAGCCGGGGTCTCCTCGGCGACCGGCTCGGCGACCGGCTCGGCCACCGGCTCGGCCACCGGGGCGGCGACGACGGTCTCGGCGACCACCGTCTCCGCGGCGGCCGGCGCCTCGGTGCCGGTCACCGGGGCGGTCGCCCGCCGGGTGGCACGACGGCGGGTACGGGGCGCGGGCGCGGCCTCCTCGGCCACCGGGGCCGCTGCCACGGGGGCCTCGGGCGCCACGGCCGCCTCCGGCTCGGGCTCGGTCTTCGGCTCCGGTACGACGACCTCGTAGGTCTCCGTCTCGGTGACCGCCGGCGAGGCGACGGGCGCGGACACCCGGCGGGTCGCCCGGCGCCGGCCGCGACCGCGCGTGGCGGCCGCCTCGGCCTCGGCGACGCTGCTGTACAGCTCCTCGTCCGGCGCGATCGGCTCGGGCAGGGCCACCGGGGCCGCCAGCTCCGCCGCGAGCTCGGCCTCGGTCTCGATCTCCGCCTCGGCGTGCTCGGCCGGGGCCTCGACGCCCGCCGCGACCTCGTGGACGTGCTCGTGCTCGTGGGCCTCGCCACCGCGGCCGCGCTTCTTCGAGCGCTTGCCGCCGCCACCGCCGCCGTGGGTGGCGGGCTGCTCCATGTGGACGATGACACCGCGGCCGTTGCAGTGGACACAGGTCTCGGAGAAGGACTCCAGGAGGCCCTGGCCGACCCGCTTGCGGGTCATCTGCACCAGGCCGAGCGAGGTGACCTCGGCCACCTGGTGCTTGGTCCGGTCCCGGCCCAGGCACTCCAGGAGGCGGCGCAGCACCAGGTCGCGGTTGGACTCCAGGACCATGTCGATGAAGTCGATGACGACGATGCCGCCGAGGTCGCGCAGCCGCAGCTGACGCACGATCTCCTCGGCCGCCTCCAGGTTGTTCCGGGTGACGGTCTCCTCGAGGTTGCCGCCCTGGCCGGTGAACTTGCCGGTGTTGACGTCGACGACGACCATCGCCTCGGTCTTGTCGATCACCAGCGAACCGCCGGACGGCAGCCAGACCTTCCGGTCGAGCGCCTTCATCAGCTGCTCGTCGATCCGGTACGTGGCGAAGACGTCGACCTCGCTGGTCCACTTGGACAGGCGGTCGGTCAGGTCCGGGGCGACGTGGTTCACGTAGCCGTGGATGGTCTCCCACGCGTCGTCGCCGCTGACGATGACCTTGGAGAAGTCCTCGTTGAAGATGTCGCGGACGACCCGGACGGTCATGTCCGGCTCACCGTAGAGAAGGGTCGGCGCGTTGCCGTTCTTCGCCTTCTTCTGGATGTCCTCCCACTGCGCCTGCAGACGCTCGACGTCGCGGCGCAGCTCGTCCTCGCTCGCGCCCTCGGCGGCGGTGCGCACGATGACGCCCGCGTCCTCGGGGACGATCTTCTTGAGGATGGTCTTCAGACGCGCGCGCTCGGTGTCCGGGAGCTTGCGGCTGATGCCGGTCATCGAGCCCTCGGGCACGTACACGAGGTAGCGGCCGGGCAGCGAGACCTGGCTGGTCAGGCGGGCGCCCTTGTGGCCGATCGGGTCCTTGGTGACCTGCACCAGGACCGACTGGCCGGACTTGAGGGCGGCCTCGATGCGGCGCGGGCCGTTGCCCATGCCGAGCGCCTCGAAGTTGACCTCACCGGCGTACAGGACGGCGTTGCGGCCCTTGCCGATGTCGACGAAGGCGGCCTCCATCGACGGCAGCACGTTCTGGACCTTGCCCAGGTAGACGTTGCCGACGTACGAGGTGGCCTGCTCCTTGTTGACGTAGTGCTCGACGAGCACGTTGTCTTCCAGGACGCCGATCTGGGTGCGCTCGCCGTTCTGGCGCACGACCATCACCCGCTCGACGGCCTCGCGGCGGGCCAGGAACTCGGCCTCGGTGATGATCGGGACGCGGCGGCGGCCCTGCTCGCGGCCCTCGCGGCGGCGCTGCTTCTTGGCCTCCAGACGCGTGGAGCCCTTGATGGACTGCACCTCGTCGGACGGCTCCGCCTTCGGGCGGGGCTCGCGGACCTTGACGACCGTGCGGACGCCGTCCTCGTCGGCGGTCTCGGACTCACCGGCGGCGTCGCTGCGGCGACGGCGGCGACGGCGACGGCGGGAGCTGCTGGAGCCGCCGGCGGCACCCTCGGCCTCCTCGGTCTCCTCGCCCTCCTCCGGCTCCTCGGCGTCCTCGGCGTGGTACTCCTCGCCCTCCTCCGCCTCCTCGGTCTCCTCGGCCTCGGTCAGCTCGCCGCGGCGGCGGCGACGGCCGCCACGACGCCGGCGGCGGGACGGCCGGTCCTCGTACTCGTCGGTCTCCTCGGCCTCGCCCTCGACCTGGTCCTCCGCCTCGGGGGTGGACTCGACCTCGGGCTCGTCGGCGACGGTGGCCGGGACCGGCTCGACGGCGACGGGCTCGCCACGGCGGCGGCGCCGGCGGCGGGAGCGCGGGGACTCCTCCTCGACGACGGGCGCGGCGGCCTCGACCTCGGCGGTCTCCTCCTCCGGCTCCTCCTCGACGACCTCGGCCGCGGCCATGGCGGCGGCGGTCTCCGGGGTCTGGAACATCGGCTCGGCGAAGACCGGGGCCTGGAACACGGCGACGGCCGGACGGGCGGCGCGCCGGGCGCGCGGCGCCTCCTCGGGCTCCGCCTCGGCCTTGGCGGCCGGCTCGGCGGTGGTGAACTGCGGCGACGAGGCGCGGCGGCGGGTACGGCCACGGGTGGCGGCCTGCTCGGCGGCGGCGACCTCGGCGGCGTGCGAGGCGATCTCCTCGACGGTGTCCTCGGGCAGCGCCTCGCCGGAGGTCTCGGCGGCGATCTCGGCGGCGGCGTCCGCGGTCACGGCGGGCGCGGTGGCCTTACGGGTGGCACGACGGCGGGTACGGGGCGCCGGGGCGGCCTCCTCCACCGGCGCGGCCACGGCGGCGGGCTCCTCGACCGGGGCGGCGACCTCGGGCTCGGCGGCCTCGGCCTCGACCGGAGCGGGCGCGGCCACGGCGCGGGTCGCGCGGCGGCGGGTGCGCGGGGCCGGAGCGGCCTCGGGCTCGGGGGCGGCCACGGCGACGGCCTCGGCGGCCGGCTCCGTCACCAGGGCGGCCTCGGGCTCGGGGGCGGCCACGGCGCGCGTGGCGCGGCGGCGGGTACGGGGCGCCGGAGCGGCCTCCTCCACCGGCGCGGCGACCTCGGCCTCGGCGGCTTCGGCGGCCGGGGCCTCGACCGGGGCGGGCGCGGTGGCCTTGCGGGTGGCACGACGGCGCGTGCGGGGGGCCGGAGCGGCCTCTTCGACCGGCGCGGCCTCGGCGGCCGGGGCCTGCGCGGTCTCCACGACCTCGGTGCTCTCGGCGGCGGCCCCCGCCGTCACCGGCGGGCCGGCCGGCCGGGACGCGGCGCGGCGCCGACGGCGCGGCGGCAGCTTGTCACCGGGGGCGTTGCTGTTCTCGTTCTCTTCGGGCTGTTCGAGCATGCGGGCGGTTCTCCCGTCACGCTCCCGGGCGCCGCGTCTGGTTCCGGTCCGGCGGCACGGACGCGCGTGAAGCGCGGTGCCGCCGTCCGGGGCGCGGGCGCCGCACGGGAGCTTATGTGTCTGGCTCGCCGGTTCCGTACGCCTTCTGCGGACGGCCTGGCGAAAGTCTCCTGGTCAGTGCGCTGCCCGACCCAGGTGGCTCCCGAGTACCAGGGCGGCGCTGCGACGACACTCCTTACGCGGTACCCGCACCCGGCGCCGTCGCAGAAGCGGTCGCGGCGGCCGTGGGTGGAGCGGCCGTGACTGCCTCGCGGTCGGGCGCGAGCGGGTCGGTCACCGTGCCGGACTCCTCGTCGAAGAGCCCCTGCGCCAGCCTGGTCACCGCTGCGGGGACCGGCGGCGCCAGGTCGGCCACAGCTCGGAGACCGGACAGGACGTCGTCGGGTCGCACGGCAGGTGCTACGTGCCGAACAACCAGCCGCAGTATCGCACAGGCGCTGTCCAGCGGCCTATCACCCTGGGGATCGCCCTGGGCGGGGGCCGCGGTCAGCTCCACGACGGCACCGCGGGTGTCGAAGGTGCGGATTCCGTTCTTGGTCTTGCGCTGTACTTCCACGGTCTCGGCCGCGAGAAACGCGTCGACGGCCTTGCGGGCCGTGTCGACGTCGACACCGTCGAGCCGCAGCTCCCACACGGAGGCGGTGAGCCGGTCGGCGAGGCCGGAGGTCCGGGCCTCGACGGCGTCGACGATGTCGAGACCGTTCGGCATGGACTCGTCGAGCATGGCCCGCAGGGTCTCCGGGTCACGGCTCGCGGTGAGCGCGATCTCCAGGTACTCGGCCTCGGAGCCGGTGCCCGTCGGGGCGGCGTTCGCGTACGACACCTTCGGGTGGGGGGTGAAGCCGGCCGAGTACGCCATGGGCACCTCGGCACGGCGCAGCGCACGCTCGAAAGCGCGCTGGAAGTCACGGTGGCTGGTGAACCGGAGGCGGCCGCGCTTGGTGTAGCGCAGTCGGATGCGCTGCACCGCCGGTGCGGGCGGCGGGCCTTCGGGCTGTCGCTTGCCCAGTGGTTCTTCTCCTCGGTGCGGGGCGGGCGCGGCCGGCCGCGCCGCCCTCGAAATGCGGTGGTGCCCCGGGGGACCCGCTGTCGGCTCACCCCCGCTGCTGCGGGGAGATCTCGGGTGCGGGCGCCGCGCCGGGGACGTTCGTTGTACTACCCAGAGTACGCGCCCCCGCCACCTGCGGTTCCCCGCCCGGCTCCGGCTCGGCTCCGCCGAGGAGCGCGCGCGAGGGGTCTCCGGCCGACCAGGCCGGATCAGCGAGCGCCCGCCGCGCAGCGGCTGATGTCACCGCGGGGACCCCGGATCCAAGGCGGAGGAAGCCGACGATGGAGGAGCCATGGCGGCTGACGACAACGTGGGAGACGGGGTGTCAGGGCGACGCGAGCCCGGCCTGGCCGGCCAGAGACCCCTCACGTCCTGGCGGGCCCGGCGGACGGTGTCCCGGGCCGAGGCGAGCGCGGCGCGCGTGGCGTGGCGGCCCTCGGCGAGCGCCTTGCGCGCCGGCGCCCACACGGCGTCGCGGACCCAGTGCCCGACCGGGGTGCAGACCTCGCGGTACGCCCAGGCGAGGGGCCGCCGGACCAGATGCCGCGCCAGCCAGCGGACCGGCCGCCCGACGAGATTCCGCGCCGCCCACGCCACCGGCCGCACCAGCAGCGTGCGCACCGCCCAGGCGATCCCCCGCCCCACGGCCCGCGACACGAACCCGGCGGCCCGCCAGCAGATCCCGACCGCGTCACGGATCTCGCGCCCGAGCGGGGCGAGGACGCGCCGCCAGAGCCAGGCGGCGGGGCGGGCGATGCCGTACGTGACGAAGGGCACGAGCAGATACCGCCAGAAGGTGACGACGGGCCAGGCGAGTGCCGTGAGGGTCCAGCGGCCGAGGACGGCGAGGCCGCGGCCGAGGCGGGTGAGGGCGAAGGCGAGGCCGTACCAGATGCCGCCGAAGAACCACGCGAGACCGCGCCAGACGCCGGTGCCGAGCCAGGCGAGACCGCGCCAGACGCCGGTGCCGAGCCAGGCGAGACCGCGCCAGAGGCCCGTGGCGGCCCAGGTCACGCCGTGCCAGAGGCCCGTGGCGGCCCAGGCGATCCCGCGCCCGAGGCCGGTGAACAGCCAGGTCAGGCCGTGGCCCGTACGGGTGAGCAGCCACCCGACGCCCCGGCCCAGCGGGGCGAGCACCGCGCCGTACAGCCACACCGCCGGGGCCGCGATCCCGTACCGCCACACGAAGACCACAGGCCACACAAGCACCTTGGCGAGGCCGGTGAGCAGCCACCGGAGCCCCCGCCCGAGCGGCGCCAGCACCGCCCGGTACAACCACACCGCCGGGGCCACGACCCCGTACCGCCACAGGGCCGTGAAGAACCAGGCCACCGCCTTGCCGAGGCCGGTGAACACCCACCCCAGGCCCTGGCCCGTACGGGTGAGCAGCCACCCGACACCCCGCCCCAGCGGGGCGAGCACCGCGTCGTACAGCCACACCGCCGGGGCGACGATCACGTACCGCCACAGCATCACGAAGGGCCAGGTCACCGCCTTGCCGAGCCACCTCGCGCCGAGGGCGAGACCGCGGCCGGCCGGGCGGAGCACGGCGCGGTCGAGGAAGCGGGCCGTGACCTTGAGGGCGTCCCAGGTCATGCGGACCGGGAGGATCAGGAGCAGCACGACGATCCGCACCGGGATGCGGATCAGGGCGTGCGGGGTGGGCGGGGCCGGCGCCGGGTTTTCCGTGCTCATGACCGACAGGACGCCGACGGCCCGGCGGAGGGTTCACCTTCCGCCGGGCCGTCACCCGATCGCAATACCGGGACTACTTCACGACCGTCAGGGGCAGCAGCTTCTTGCCGGTCGGGCCGATCTGGATGTGCGTGTCCATCTGAGGACACACGCCGCAGTCGAAGCACGGCGTCCAGCGGCAGTCCTCGACCTCGGTCTCGTCGAGCGCGTCCTGCCAGTCCTCCCAGAGCCAGTCCTTGTCGAGACCGGAGTCCAGGTGGTCCCAGGGCAGGACCTCCTCGTAGGTGCGCTCGCGGGTCGTGTACCAGGCGACGTCCACGCCGAACTCGGGGAGCGTCTTCTCGGCGCACGCCATCCAGCGGTCGTACGAGAAGTGCTCGCGCCAGCCGTCGAAGCGGCCGCCGTCCTCGTAGACCGCGCGGATGACCGCGCCGATGCGGCGGTCACCGCGCGAGAGCAGGCCCTCGACGATGCCGGGCTTGCCGTCGTGGTAGCGGAAGCCGATCGAGCGGCCGTACTTCTTGTCGCCGCGGATCTTGTCCCGGAGCTTCTGCAGACGCTCGTCCGTCTCCTCGGCCGACAGCTGCGGGGCCCACTGGAACGGCGTGTGCGGCTTGGGCACGAAGCCGCCGATGGAGACGGTGCAGCGGATGTCGTTCTGGCCGGAGACCTCACGGCCCTTGGCGATGACGTTGATCGCCATGTCGGCGATCTGCAGCACGTCCTCGTCGGTCTCGGTCGGCAGGCCGCACATGAAGTACAGCTTGACCTGGCGCCAGCCGTTGCCGTACGCGGTGGCGACGGTCCGGATCAGGTCCTCCTCCGAGACCATCTTGTTGATGACCTTGCGCATGCGCTCGGAGCCGCCCTCGGGGGCGAAGGTGAGACCGGAGCGGCGCCCGTTGCGGGTCAGCTCGTTGGCGAGGTCGACGTTGAACGCGTCCACGCGGGTCGAGGGGAGGGAGAGGCCGACCTTGTCGTCCGTGTAGCGGTCGGCGAGGCCCTTGGCGATCTCGCCGATCTCCGTGTGGTCCGCGGAGGAGAGGGAGAGGAGGCCGACCTCCTCGAAGCCGGTCGCCTTGAGACCGCGCTCCACCATCTCGCCGATGCCGGTGATGCTTCGCTCCCGCACGGGGCGCGTGATCATGCCGGCCTGGCAGAAACGGCAGCCGCGGGTGCAGCCGCGGAAGATCTCGACGGACATGCGCTCGTGGACGGTCTCCGCGAGCGGGACGAGGGGCTGCTTGGGGTACGGCCACTCGTCGAGGTCCATGACGGTGTGCTTGGACACGCGCCACGGCACGCCGGACTTGTTGGGGACGACGCGGCCGATGCGGCCGTCCGGCAGGTACTCGACGTCGTAGAAGCCCGGGATGTAGACGGAGCCGGTCTTCGCGAGGCGGAAGAGGACCTCCTCGCGGCCGCCGGGCCGGCCCTCGGCCTTCCACTGGCGGATGATCTCGGTCATGTCGAGCACGGCCTGCTCGCCGTCGCCGATGATCGCCGCGTCGATGAAGTCCGCGATCGGCTCGGGGTTGAAGGCGGCGTGGCCGCCCGCGAGCACGATCGGGTGGTCGACGGTGCGGTCCTTGGACTCCAGCGGGATGCCGGCGAGGTCAAGCGCCGTGAGCATGTTGGTGTAGCCGAGCTCCGTGGAGAAGCTCAGGCCGAACACGTCGAAGGCGGAGACCGGGCGGTGGGAGTCGACGGTGAACTGCGGCACGCCGTGCTCGCGCATCAGCTCTTCGAGGTCCGGCCAGACGCTGTAGGTGCGCTCGGCGAGGACGCCCTCCCGCTCGTTCAGCACCTCGTAGAGGATCATGACGCCCTGGTTGGGCAGACCGACCTCGTACGCGTCCGGGTACATCAGTGCCCAGCGGACGTCGGCGGACTCCCAGGGCTTGACCGTGGAGTTCAGCTCTCCACCGACGTACTGGATCGGCTTCTGCACGTGCGGGAGCAGAGCTTCGAGCTGCGGGAAGACAGACTCGGCAGCAGACATGTCGAACCTTCGTGAGCTGGCAGGGGGCGACTCTCAAGCGTACCCCGGTGCTCAGTGGCTCAGTGCCGCCCGGATTTCCGGGGCGGAGGCCCTGGCCCAGACCTCCGGGAGCTGGTGTTCGCGGGCCGCCGCGGCGGCTTCCTCGCGCGCGTACAGGACGCCCCAGGTGAAGGAGGGTTCGCCGGCGGCGTGCGCCTGGGTGGCGAGGTCGAGCAGCGCGGCGCGGGCGACGACGCTGTCCTGGTGGTCGCCGAGGCAGGTCTGGACGGCCTTCATGCGCTTCGCGAAGCGCCGGGCGGGCTTCCCGAGGGTCGGTACGGCGGCCTCGCCGGCGTAGCGGGCGCGCTTCGCCGCCTTGCGGGCGGCGTGGAGCGCGAGGTCGCGGTCCTGGCCGGGGTCGAGGGCGAGGGCGTGGTCGACGCGGGCGGCGAGGCGGCGGTAGTCGCGGCGGACGGCCTTGGGGATGACCTTGGCCGCGTCCTTGCGGGCGGCGGGGAGGAGGGGCGGGGCGGCGAGGAGCGCGTCGAGGCGGTCGAGCAGGGCGAGGTGGCGGGCGGAGTCGAGGGCGTCGAGGGTACGGCGCCGGGAGCCGCCGCCCTTCGCCTCGGCCCAGGTCCTGAGCCGGTCGCGCACGGGGCCGACGTGCAGGTCGGGCGGCAGCGCGTCGAGGGCGGCGCGCAGCCGGGCGTCGAGGACCTCCAGGTCCCGGGCGTACCCCAGCTCGCCCGCGAGCCACTTCAGCTCCTCGCCGACGGGGTCGGTGACGGTGCGGTCGAGGACCTTGCCGTACGTCCGGAACGCGCTGCGCAGGCGGCGGGAGGCGACGCGCATCTGGTGCACGGCGTCGGGGAGGTCGCGGCGGACGGCGGGGTCGAGGGCGACGAGGGCGTCGACCTGCTCGCGTACGTACGCGAGGACGGCGGCGCCGGCCGTGCCGGGGGCCAGGGCCTTGTCCCCCACCCCGCCCCTTCCCGAAACCCTGACGAGACCGGGGGCTCCGCCCCCGTCCCCCCGCCGCGCCCGCTTCGCGGCGCGATCGTCACCGGCCGGGGCCGGGGAAGCACCCGCCTCCCCAGCCGCAGGCGCGGGGCCGCCCGCGCCGCCAGGGGAGGCATCGGCCTCGCCCGCCGCAGGCGCGGGGCGGGCCGCGGCGGCCGGCGGCGCAGCCGCCGACGCCACCGCGCCCGCCGTCCCGCCCGTCTCCTCCAGGGCCCTCGCCAGTTTCGACGGGGACGACGAGCGGTGGATGCCCGCCTTCTTCAGGCGTTTCTCGACCGCGTCGAGGAGAGCTTCGTCCGCGGCCTCCGTGTCGTCCGCCAGTTCGACCTCGATCTCGGTCCAGGTGGTCTCGGGGCCCGTGGGGAGGCGCTGGGCGTGGACCGTGTCCGTGGAGAGTTCCGCGAGGACCGTGCCGTCCTTCGACGTGAGGTGGTGGACGTCGCGGTGGGAGACGAGGCGGACGACCGGGACGACGGGAAGATCGCGGACGCGGGAGCGGAGGAGGGACGCCAGGGCCTCGGGGAGGGTGTCCGAGAGCGGGGCGCGGATCTCGTCGCGGATGCCCGTCGCGACCGGGAACTTGAGGTGCCAGCCGGCATCCGCGCCGCCGGTGCGGCGCCGCAGGGTCAGGGAGGCGGCGGCGAGGCGCAGGTCGGCGGTGTCGTAGTAGACGGCGTCGAGTTCGGTGACGCCCTCGTCCTGGACGGCGGCCACGCCCCGGACCCTGGTCAGGTCCGGGAGCCGCACGTCCGCGCCGTCGGCCTCGTACTTCCGCTCGACCTCTCGCTTCTCCTCCATGAGACGAATCTACGACTGGAGGACGGCCAAGGGGAGTACGGCGCCGGACAGGTCCTGGCTAGGCCGTCATCGGCCGCTGGACCCGGATCGACTGGAGCAGGCCGATCGCCACCCACACCGCGAACATCGACGAGCCGCCGTACGACACGAACGGCAGCGGAAGTCCCGCGACCGGCATGATGCCGAGGGTCATGCCGATGTTCTCGAAGGCCTGGAAGGCGAACCAGGCGATGATGCCGGCGGCGACGATCGTGCCGTACAGCTCCGTGGTCTCACGCGCTATCCGGCAGGCGCGCCATAGGATGACGCCGAGCAGGACCAGGATCAGCCCCGCGCCGACGAAGCCGAGTTCCTCGCCCGCGACGGTGAAGACGAAGTCCGTCTGCTGCTCGGGGACGAACTGGCCGGTCGTCTGGGAGCCCTTGAAGAGGCCGGCGCCGAGCAGGCCGCCGGAGCCGATGGCGATGCGGGCCTGGTTGGTGTTGTAGCCGACGCCGGCCGGGTCGAGGTCGGGGTTGGCGAAGGCGGCGAAGCGGTTGATCTGGTACTCGTCGAGCATGCCGAGCGTGGTGACGAGGACCGCTCCCGCGATGCCCGCGCCGATCAGGCCGAGCACCCAGCGGTTGGAGGCGCCGGAGGCGAGCAGCACGCCGAGCACGATGACGGCCATGACCATCACGGAGCCGAGGTCGGGCATCAGCATGACGATGCCCATCGGCAGGGCCGCGAGGCCGAGGGCCTTGGCGACCGTGCGGTGGTCGGGGTGGAGCTGGTCACCGGCGTCGACCTTCGCGGCGAGCAGCATCGCCATCACCAGGATGATCGTGATCTTCACGAACTCGCTCGGCTGGAGCGAGAATCCGCCGCCGACCACGATCCACGCGTGCGCGCCGTTGATGGTCGCGCCGAGCGGGGTGAGGACGGCGAGGATCAGCAGGATGGAGATGCCGTAGAGGATCGGCACGGCGCCGCGCAGGGTGCGGTGGCCGAGCCAGACCGTGCCGATCATCAGGGCGAGCCCGATGCCGGTGTTGAGGACGTGCCGGAAGAGGAAGTAGTACGGGTCGCCCTGGTTGAGCTCGGTACGGCCGCGGGTCGCGGACCACACGAGCAGCGAGCCGATGAAGGACAGCGCGAGCGCCGACAGCAGGATCGGCCAGTCGAGCCGGCGCAGCACCGAGTCGCGGGCGGTGAGCTTGGCGAGGGTGCCGCGCTCGGGGGCGTAACGGGAGACGGAGAAGCCGTGCGGTGCGGTCATCGGGTCACAGCCTTCCCCGGGTGGCGGGCGGGCCCGCGAGCTGCTGGTCGTCGGGCTTCTTCGCCGGGTCGGCCGGCGGGTCGGCCGGCGGGTCCGCCGGCTGGGTGGCGTCCGCCGTCGCCTTCTCCGGGTCCACCTTCCCGGCCTCCGGGTCGTACGGCTGGATCTTCGGCGCGTCGATGGAGCCGTCCGCCTCGATCTTGGGCAGCGCCTTCTGCGGCTGCGGAAGGAGGGCCCTCTTCAGGTCCTGCTTGCCGGAGTCGTCGAGTCCGTACAGCGCGTCGTAGATGTTGCGCACGGCGGGGCCGGAGGCGCCGGAGCCCGTACCACCCTGGGCGATCGTCATGATGATCGCGTAGTCCTTGGTGTACGTGGCGAACCAGGAGGTCGTCTGCTTGCCGTAGACCTCGGCGGTACCCGTCTTGGCGTGCATCGGGATCTTGTCCTGCGGCCAGCCGCCGAAACGCCAGGCGGCCGTACCGCGGGTGGCGACTCCCGCGAGGGCTTCGTCTATCAAGTCGCGGGTCTTGGCGTCGAAGGGCAGCCTGCCGTGCGACTTGGGAGCGATCTCGTCCACCGTCTTGCCGTCGGCGCTGATGACGGCCTTGCCGACGGTGGGGTTCCACAGGGTGCCGCCGTTGGAGATGGCGGAGTAGATGGTGGCCATCTGGATGGGGGTGACGAGGGTGTCGCCCTGGCCGATGGAGTAGTTGACGGAGTCACCGGCGCGCATCAGGTTGCCTTCGAGGCAGTTCTCGTACGAGAGCTGCTGGACGTAGGTGCCGCCCTTCTTCCCGTACTTGCACCACCACTCCTTGTTGTCCTCCCAGAACTTCTGCTTCCACTGGCGGTCGGGGACGCGGCCGGTGACCTCGTTGGGGAGGTCGATGCCGGTCTCGGCGCCGAGGCCGAACTGGTGGGCGGTCTTGTAGAACCAGTCGCCCGGGTTCTTCTTCGGCTTCATCCCGCCGTCCTTCTGCCACTGCTGGTGCGCGAGGGCGTAGAAGACGGTGTCGCAGGAGACCTCAAGGGCGCGGCCGAGCGAGATCGGGCCGTGGTTCTGCGACTCGAAGTTCTTGAAGACCTGGTTGCCGATGGAGTACGAGCTGGTGCAGGGGTAGCGGCCGTCGAAGTCGTAGCCCGCGTTGACGGCGGCGGTGGTCGAGATGACCTTGAAGATGGAGCCGGGGGCGGCCTGGCCCTGGATGGCCCGGTTGAGCAGCGGGAAGTTGGAGTTCTTGCCGGTGAGGGCCGCGTAGTCCTTCGCGGAGATGCCGCCGACCCAGGCGTTGGGGTCGTAGTCGGGCTGCGAGGCCATGGCGACGATGCGGCCGGTCTTGGCCTCCATGACGACGACGGCGCCGGCGTCGGCCTTGTAGTTCTCGTTGGTGTTCTTGTCGAAGGTCTTGCGGGCCTCGACCATCGCGTTGTGGAGCTCCCATTCGGCGACCGCCTGGACGCGGGCGTCGATGGAGGTGACCACGTTGGCGCCGGGCACGGCCACGTCGCTCTTGGCCTGGCCGATGACCCGGCCGAGGTTGTCGACCTCGTAGCGGGTGACGCCGGCCTTGCCGCGCAGCTGCTTGTCGTAGGTCCGCTCAAGGCCCGAGCGGCCGACCTGGTCGGAACGCAGATACGGCGAGTCGGTGTCCTTGGCCTTGGTGATCTCCGCGTCGGTGACGGGCGAGAGGTAGCCGAGGACCTGGGAGGTACGGGACTTGCCGGGGGCCGGGTAGCGGCGCACCGCGGCGGGCTCGGCGGTGATGCCGGGGAAGTCCTCGGCGCGCTCGCGGATCTGCAGGGCCTGCTGGGTGGTGGCCTCGTCGGTGACCGGGATCGGCTGGTAGGGCGAACCGTTCCAGCAGGGCTTGGGGGTCTTGGAGTCGCAGAGCCGGATCTTGTTGACGACGTCCTCGGGCTTCATGCCGAGGACGCCGGCGAGCCGGGTGAGGACGCCCTTGCCGTCGTCCTTCATCTTCAGCAGCTCGGTGCGCGAGGCGGAGACCACGAGCCGGGTCTCGTTGTCGGCGAGCGGGACGCCGCGGGCGTCGAGGATGGCGCCGCGGACGGCGGGCTGGACGACCTGCTGGACGTGGTTGCTCTTCGCCTCGTCGGTGTACTCCTTGCCGTTGCGGATCTGGAGGTACCAGAGGCGTCCGCCGAGCGTGAAGAGCAGGGAGAAGACGAGGACCTGGATGACGACGAGCCGGATCTGGACGCGGGGGGTCCGCCCGGTCTCGGGGATGTTGCTCATGCTGCGGGCTCCCCCTGGATCACAGTCGCTTGACTCCCTTGATGCGTCCGGCGCGTGAGGCGCGGCTGCGGGCGGCCTTGACGCGCAGGCCGCCGCGCTGGGTGCCGATCCTCAGGCCGGTGCCGGAGGACAGCCAGCCGGAGGCGACGTCGGAGCCGCTGCCCCCGTTGGTGTCGGCCAGCGGGTCGTTCTCCGCGCGCCGGGCGATCGCCATGATCAGCGGCACGGTGAAGGGCGCGAGGAGCAGGTCGTAGAGGGCCGCGGTGAACAGCAGGAAACCGAGGCCGACATGGCGGGCGGCGGTGTCGCCGACGAGGGCGCCGACGCCCGCGTAGAGCAGGGTGGAGCCGATCGCTGCGGCGACGACCACGGCCATCGGGCCGGTGGCGGACTTGAGCCGGCCGGTCTCGGGCTTGGCCAGGCCGCACAGGTAGCCGACGACGCACAGCACGAGGGCGTAGCGCCCGGCGGCGTGGTCGGCGGGCGGCGCGAGGTCGGCGAGCAGCCCGGCCGTGAAGCCGACGAGGGCGCCGGTGACGTGCCCGTACACCAGGGCGAGGGCGACGACGGTCAGGAGGACCAGGTCGGGGACGGCGCCGGGGAGCTGGAGGCGGGCGAGGACGGAGACCTGGACGACGAGGGCGACGACGACCAGGGCGGCGGAGAGGAGGATGCGGTTGATCTTCACGGTGTCTCCCCCTGGTCCTGCGGCTGCTGCTGGTTCGGCTGCTGGGCCGGCTGGTCGGCCGCGTTCGGCTGGTCGGCCGGCGCCTGCGGGTCCGCCGGTGTCTGCGGGTCGACCGGCTTCACGCCCTGCTGCTGCGGCTGGTTCTGGTTCGCGCCCGGCTGCTGCTGTCCGTCCGGGGGCGGCGGGGTGACCGTCACCGTGACCGTCGGGGCCGGCTTGGGCTTCTGCGGCAGGACCATGTCGCGCGGGTCGGAGCGCGGGGCCTGGACGACGACGCCGACGATGTCGAGCTTGGTGAAGCCGACGTACGGGCGGACGTAGATGTTACGGGTGAGGCCGCCGCCCGAGGGGTCGACGCGGACCACCTCGCCGACCGGCACACCGGGCACGAAGGGCTTGTCGGCCTGCGAGCCGAAGGTGACGAGACGGTCGCCCGCCTTGACCTTGGCCTTGCCGTTGAGCAGCTGGACGAGCAGCGGGCGGTCGCCCTGGCCGGTGGCGAAGCCGAGTTCGTCGGTCTTCTCCATGCGGGTGCCGACGGTGAAGTCGGGGTCGTTGGCGAGCAGCACGGTGGAGGTGCTGGGGCCGACGGTGGTGACCCGGCCGACCAGGCCGGAGCCGTTGAGCACGGTCATGTCGCGCTGGATGCCGTCGCGCGCGCCGACGTCGATGGTGACGGTCCAGGAGAAGCCCTGGGCCGCCCCTATGGCGATGACCTCGGCGCCCTTGATGCCGTACTGGCCGGCGCCGGCGGTCTTCAGCATCGCGTCGAGCTCGCGCAGCCGGCTGCGGTTGCGGTCGTCGCTGCCGAGCCTGGCCTTGAGGGCGGCGTTCTCCTGCTCCAGGGCGGCGATCCGGTCGTGCCGTTCGCCGGAGTCGCGGACCGCTCCTATGGCGTTGCCGATGGGGTCGACCGCCGAGGCGACTCCGTTCTCGACGGGACCGAAGACCGCGGCCGCGGCCTGTCGGGCACCGTCGACCGGCGACTCCTGGCCTCCTCGGATGTCCACCGTGATCAGTGCGAACGCGATGGCGATCAGCAGTACCAGGAGCAGCCGGCTCTCTCGTGTGTCCCTCACGTGCGGCGGCCGTGCCCTTCCTCGAAACGACGGGATGTGACGGGTGTTGAAGACGATGAAGTTGTACGGGTACGGGGGCGGCGCCCCGGGTCGGCGGCGCGCCCCGGGTCAGCGGCGCGGCTGGGCGTCGAGGACCTGCTGGAGGGCCTCGAACTCCTCGACGCACTTGCCGGATCCGAGCGCCACCGAGTCCAGCGGGTCCTCGGCGATGTGGATCGGCATGCCGGTCTCGCGGCGGAGCCGTTCGTCGAGGCCGCGGAGCAGGGCGCCGCCACCGGTGAGAACGATGCCGCGGTCCATGACGTCACCGGAGAGTTCCGGCGGGCACTTGTCGAGGGTGGTCTTGACCGCGTCGACGATCGCGTTGACCGGTTCCTCGATGGCCTTGCGGACCTCGGCGGCGGAGATCACGACGGTCTTGGGCAGGCCGGAGACCAGGTCGCGGCCGCGGATCTCGGTGTGCTCGTCCTGTTCGAGGTCGTACGCCGAGCCGATGGTGATCTTGATCTGTTCGGCGGTGCGCTCACCGAGGAGGAGCGAGTACTCCTTCTTGATGTGCTGGATGATCGCGTTGTCCAGCTCGTCGCCGGCCACCCGGATGGACTGTGCCGTGACGATTCCGCCGAGGGAGATGACGGCCACCTCGGTGGTGCCGCCGCCGATGTCGACGACCATGTTGCCGGTGGCCTCGTGGACCGGGAGGCCCGAGCCGATGGCCGCGGCCATGGGCTCCTCGATGATGTGCACCTGGCGGGCGCCGGCCTGGGTGGAGGCCTCGATGACGGCGCGGCGCTCGACTCCGGTGATGCCGGACGGCACGCAGACGACGACCCGGGGGCGGGCCAGGTAGCGGCGCTTGTGGATCTTGAGGATGAAGTAGCGGAGCATCCGCTCCGTGATCTCGAAGTCGGCGATGACGCCGTCCTTGAGCGGGCGGACGGCGACGATGTTGCCGGGCGTCCGGCCGATCATCTTCTTCGCCTCGGCACCGACCGCGAGGATGCCGCCGGTGTTGGTGTTGATCGCGACGACGGACGGCTCGTTCAGAACGATGCCTCGACCCCTGACGTACACCAGCGTGTTGGCGGTCCCGAGGTCGACAGCCATGTCACGGCCGATGAACGACATTGAGTTCCCCTTGTTTCCCATGAGGATGCGTCGGGCCTTCCCTAGCGGAGCGTTGACGGCTTCTCAGGTCGGCGAGGTGGTGGCTGAAGGTGGTGCGGCGTGCGGTTTTCCATCGTAGTGCCGCCCGCACGGATACCGCGCGGCGGACCGCCCCAGTCCACCTCTGTATAGGTGACGACTCTGTATAGGTGACGGAATGACGCGGCGATCCGTTCCCGGGTTCGGCGTTCATATGCCTGGGGGCGACCGAATTCCTTCGGTCGCCCCCAGGACATGACGCTGATCGGATGACGCCCGTTCAGTCGCCGGGGAAGAAGATCTTCGCTCGCTCAGACGCCGGGGAAGAAGATCTTCAGCTCCCGCGCGGCGGACTCCTCGGAGTCCGAGGCGTGGATCAGGTTCTCGCGGACGATGGTGCCGAAGTCGCCGCGGATGGAGCCGGGCGCTGCGGCGATCGGGTCGGTCGGGCCGGCCAGGGTGCGCAGGCCCTCGATGACCCGCTCGCCCTCGACGACCAGCGCGACGACCGGACCGGACTGCATGAAGCCCATCAGCGGCTCGTAGAAGGGCTTGCCCTTGTGCTCGCCGTAGTGCTGCTCCAGCGTCTCCTGGTCCAGCGCGCGCATCTCCAGGGCCGTGATGGTCCAGCCCGCCTTGCGCTCGATACGGCCGATGATCTCGCCGACCAGGCCACGGCGGACGGCGTCGGGCTTGAGCAGGACGAGCGATCGCTGGCTCACGGGGGAACTCCTTCAGACAACGGTGTGCGGGGGCTAGCTAGGCCCTACGAATCTACAGGGCCCGGACCGGCACCGATCACGCAGCGTCAGGCCCTGCGGAGCCCTGGGCCCCGGCCGTCGCCGTCTCCTGGCGGGCCGCCCAGTCCGCCTTGACCTGGTCGATCCGGCGTCCGTAGTGCACCGACGCCCACCACAGGGCGGCGAAGACCGCGCCGAGGAAGAACATGACCGGCACGACGAAACCGCTGGCGATCAGCGCGATCTGCAGGGCCCAGCCGAGCTGCACCCCGCCCGGACGGGTGATCATCCCGCACAGCAGCACCGACAGCAGCATGGCGATCCCGCAGACCCACCACACCGTGGACGTCGCCAGGGAGTCGTCCTTCATGGCGACCAGACCGGCGAAGCCGATCACGAAGAACTCACCGATCAGCGTCGAGGAACACAGCACCCGCATGGCTCAGTCTCAGCCCCTCTTGAGCAGCAGCCGGGCGTCGCCGACCGTGAAGATCGAACCGGTCACGAGCACGCCCGCGCCCGCGTACTCGCCCTCCTCCTCGGCGAGGGTGATCGCCGTCTCCAGGGCGTCGTCGAGCCGGGGCTCGACGACCACCCGGTCCTCGCCGAAGACCTCGACGGCGATCGCGGCGAGCGCGTCCACGTCGGTGGCCCGGGGGTTGGAGTTCGCGGTGACGACGACCTCGGCGAAGATCGGTTCGAAGGCCTCCAGGAGACCCTTCGCGTCCTTGTCGCCACTGGTGGACACCACGCCGATGAGCCGGGAGAACCCGAAGGCCTCGCTCACGCCCTCGGCCGTGGCGCGCGCGCCGTGCGGGTTGTGCGCGGCGTCCAGGATCACCGTCGGCGACTTGCGCACGACCTCCAGACGCCCGGGCGAGGCCACCTGGGCGAAGGCCCGGCGGACCGTGTCGATGTCGAGGGTGCGGGCGTGCTGCGCGCCGATGCCGAAGAAGGCCTCGACGGCGGCGAGCGCCACGGCCGCGTTGTGCGCCTGGTGCGCGCCGTGCAGCGGGAGGAAGACGGAGTCGTACTCGCCGCCCAGGCCGCGCAGGGTGAGCAGCTGGCCGCCGACGGCGATCTCGCGGGAGACCACGCCGAACTCCATGCCCTCGCGGGCCACGGTCGCGTCCACGTCGACGGCCTTCTTCAGGAGCACCTGGGCCGCGTCGACGGGCTGCTGGGCGAGGATCACGGTCGCGCCGGGCTTGATGACCCCGGCCTTCTCGCCGGCGATCTCGGCCGGCGTCTCGCCGAGCCGGTCGGTGTGGTCGAGGTCGATCGGGGTGACGACGGCGACGGAGGCGTCGATGACGTTCGTCGCGTCCCAGGTGCCGCCCATGCCGACCTCGACGACGGCGACGTCGACCGGGGCGTCGGCGAAGGCCGCGTACGCCATGCCGGTGAGCACCTCGAAGAACGACAGCCGGTACTCCTCGCGGGCGTCGACCAGCTCCACGTACGGCTTGACGTCCTGGTACGTCTCGACGAAGCGCTCGGGGTCGATCGGGGCGCCGTCCAGGCTGATCCGCTCGGTGATGGTCTGCACGTGCGGCGAGGTGTAGCGGCCGGTGCGCAGGTCGAAGGCGCCGAGCAGGGCCTCGATCATGCGGGCGGTGGAGGTCTTGCCGTTGGTGCCGGTGATGTGGATCGAGGGGTACGCGCGCTGCGGCTCGCCGAGGACGTCCATCAGAGCGGCGATCCGCTTGACGGAGGGCTCCAGCTTGGTCTCGCCCCAGCGGGTGGACAGCTCGGTCTCGACGGCGCGCAGGGCCTTGTCGACCTCGGGGTCGGCAGGCCGGGACGGCACCGGGTCGCCCTGCGGCGGACCGGAGACGGCCCGCAGGGTACGGCTGCCCGCCTCGATCACCGCCAGGTCGGGGTCGCGGTCTGTCTCGTTGTCGACGATGTCGTCGAACAGGTCGTCGCTGGGATCGCGCGGTTCGGTCGGGTCGCTCGGCTCACTCACGCGTCCAGTCTACGGAGCGCCACCGACAGCACCTGACAGGACCTGACAGGACCTGTGGCTCGGCCGGTGGTACGCGAAGGGGCCCGGCACCGCGCGTGCGGTACCGGGCCCCTCCTTGGTGCTGCCTTACGGGCTACGCCTGCGGCAGGCGCTCCAGCTGCGCCTGGATGCGGGCGATGTCCTCCTCCGCCTTGGCGAGGCGGGTGCGGATCTTGTCCACGACGTTGTCCGGCGCCTTCGCCAGGAACGCCTCGTTGCCCAGCTTGCCCTCGGCCTGCGCCTTCTCCTTCTCGGCGGCGGCGAGGTCCTTGGCGAGGCGCTTGCGCTCGGCGGCGACGTCGATCGTGCCGGAGAGGTCGAGCGAGACCGTCGCGCCGGCGACCGGCAGGGAGGCGGTGGCGGCGAAGCCCTCGCCCTCCGGCTGGAGGCGCAGCAGCTGGCGGATGGCGCCCTCGTGCGCGGCGAGCGGCGTGCCGTCGAGCTCCAGGCGGGCCGGGACCTTCTGGCCGGGCTGGAGGCCCTGGTCGGCGCGGAAGCGGCGGACCTCGGTGACGACCTGCTGCAGGTTCTCGATCTCGGCCTCGGCGGCCTCGTCGCGGAAACCGCTGTCGGTCGGCCACTCGGCGATGACGAGGGACTCACGGCCGGTGAGCGTGGTCCACAGGGCGTCGGTGACGAACGGGACGATCGGGTGCAGCAGACGCAGCATCACGTCCAGGACCTCGCCGAGGACCCGGCCGGAGACCTTGGCCTGCTCGCCGCCCGCGAAGAACGTCGTCTTCGACAGCTCGACGTACCAGTCGAAGACCTCGTCCCACGCGAAGTGGTAGAGAGCGTCGCTGAGCTTCGCGAACTGGTAGTCCTCGTAGAAAGCGTCGACCTGAGCGACCGTCTTGTTGAGACGGGACAGGATCCAGCGGTCGGTCGCCGACAGCCGCTCGACCGGGGGCAGTTCGCCCTCGATCGTCGCGCCGTTCATCAGCGCGAAGCGGGTCGCGTTCCAGATCTTGTTGGCGAAGTTCCGGGACGCCTTGACCCAGTCCTCGCCGATCGGGACGTCGACGCCCGGGTTGGCGCCGTTGGCCAGGGTGAAGCGGACGGCGTCGGAGCCGTACTGGTCCATCCAGTCCAGCGGGTTGACCACGTTGCCGAAGGACTTCGACATCTTCTTGCCGTTCTGGTCACGGACCATGCCGTGCAGGGCGATGGTGTGGAACGGCGGGGTGCCGTCCATCGCGTACAGACCGAACATCATCATCCGGGCGACCCAGAAGAAGAGGATGTCGTAGCCGGTGACGAGGACCGAGTTCGGGTAGAACTTCGCGAGGCTCTCGGTCTGCTCGGGCCAGCCGAGCGTGGAGAACGGCCACAGGCCGGAGGAGAACCAGGTGTCGAGGACGTCGGTGTCCTGGTGCCAGCCCTCGCCGGTGGGCGCCTCCTCGTCGGGTCCGACGCAGACGACCTCGCCGTTCGGGCCGTACCAGACCGGGATGCGGTGGCCCCACCACAGCTGGCGCGAGATGCACCAGTCGTGCAGGTTGTCGACCCAGTCGAAGTAGCGCTTCTCCATCTCCTGCGGGTGGATCTTGACCTTGCCGTCGCGGACCGCGTCACCGGCGGCCTGTGCGAGCGGGCCGACCTTGACCCACCACTGCATGGAGAGACGCGGCTCGATGGTGGTCTTGCAGCGCGAGCAGTGGCCGACGGAGTGGGTGTACGGGCGCTTCTCGGCGACGATCCGGCCCTCGGCGCGCAGTGCGGCGACGATGGCGGAGCGGGCCTCCAGGCGGTCCAGGCCCTGGAAGGGGCCGTGGACGGTGATGACCGCGTGCTCGTCCATGACGGCGATCGACGGGAGACCGTGGCGCTGGCCGATCTCGAAGTCGTTCGGGTCGTGGGCGGGCGTCACCTTGACGGCGCCGGTGCCGAACTCGGGGTCGACGTGCGCGTCGGCGACGACCGGGATGCGGCGGCCGGTGAGCGGCAGCTCGATCTCGGTGCCGACCAGGTGCCGGTAGCGCTCGTCCTCCGGGTGGACGGCGACGGCCGTGTCACCCAGCATCGTCTCGGCGCGGGTGGTCGCGACGACGATGGACGCGTCGCCCTCGCCGTAGCGGATGGAGACGAGCTCGCCGTCGTCGTCCTGGTACTCGACCTCGATGTCGGAGATCGCGGTGAGACAGCGCGGGCACCAGTTGATGATGCGCTCGGCGCGGTAGATCAGCTCGTCGTCGTAGAGCTTCTTGAAGATGGTCTGGACGGCCTGCGACAGGCCCTCGTCCATGGTGAAGCGCTCGCGCGACCAGGCGACGCCGTCGCCGAGGCGGCGCATCTGGCCGGAGATCTGGCCGCCGGACTCGGCCTTCCACTTCCAGACCCGCTCGACGAAGGCCTCGCGGCCCAGGTCGTGGCGGGACTTGCCCTCCTTGGCGAGCTCGCGCTCGACGACGTTCTGGGTGGCGATGCCGGCGTGGTCCATGCCCGGCTGCCACAGCGTCTCGTAACCCTGCATCCGCTTGCGGCGGGTGAGGGCGTCGATCAGCGTGTGCTCGAAGGCGTGGCCCAGGTGGAGCGATCCGGTGACGTTCGGCGGCGGGATGACGATGGTGTACGGCGGCTTGTCGCTCTTCTCGTCCGCCTCGAAGTAGCCGCGCTCTACCCAGCGCTCGTACAGCGGCCCCTCTACCTCGGCCGGCGTGTACTGGGTCGGCAATTCGGTGGTGGCTGCTGTCTGCTGCTGAGTGTTCTCGGTCACGGGCCCAGTTTAGGGGTGTCACAGCCTGGTCCTGAAACGGGATTGTTCCGTAACGGTGTACCCCCCACCGCCCCGGCACGCCGCGACTTCCGACAGGATGTTCGTTACGCATAAACATCCTGTGAGGGGAAACAGTCGATGAGCTACAACCAGCCAGGTCCGTACGGCGGCGGTCAGCCGAACCCGTACGGGCAGCAGCCCGGCCCGCACGGCGGCCAGCCGAACCCGTATGGCCAGCCGCAGGCCCCGCAGCCCGGCTACGGCTACCCCCAGCAGGCCCCGCAGGGCGTCCCGCCGCAGCAGCAGCCGTACGGGTACCCCCAGCAGCCCCAGCAGCCCGGGCCCTACGGCCAGCCGCCGCAGCAGCCGCCGTACGGCGCCCCGCAGGGCCCGGGCGGCTACATGCCGCAGCCGCCGGCCCCGAAGAAGTCCAAGGCGGGTCTGACGATCGGCATCGTGGCCGCGGTGGTGGGTCTCGCGGTCGGCGCGTACTTCGCGTTCGGCGGTGGCAGCGGCTCGAACGTCGCGGACGACGGCCCGCACAAGCTGATCACGCCCGCCACGGTGCTCACCGAGTACAAGAAGTCCACGGACTCGAAGCCCTCCAACGACAAGAAGTCGTTGGAGGAGGCCGAGAAGGCCGGCGTCAAGAACTCCCATGAGGTCGAGGCCCAGTACCAGGTCAAGGACGAGGCCAACCCGCTGGCCGGCAAGCTGATCCAGTTCAACGGCCTCTACGGCGAGATCGAGGACCCGGAGAAGGTCGTCGACGCCGTCTTCGCCGCCATCAAGTCGGAGTCGCAGAAGGGCGACGACAAGGACGCGCCGACGTTCGAGGGCGACCCGGTGGCCTACACGCCGGCAGGCCTCGACGGCGCGATCCTCAAGTGCCAGTCGGGCAAGACCAAGGCCGACCCGGCCGAGAAGATCCCGGCGATGAGCATGACGGCCTGCGTGTGGGCCGACCACAGCACCGTGGGCATCGTCATCCCGATCGACATGGCCTCGATGCTCACCGGCAAGGGCTCCACCGGCGCGGAGGCCGCGGACATCACCGCCAGGTTCCGCAAGGAAGTCCGCGTCAAGGCCTGATCAGGCCCGTACCCGCGAAGGGGCGCCCCCGCCGAACCACTCGGCGGGGGCGCCCCTTTCGTGTCCGTACGGCGGGCGCTACGCGCTCTTCTCGTGCCGTCCGTCGTTCTTCACGATCCGCGGGACCAGCGTCGGGTTGACGTTGTTCCGGACCACGTCCGCCGTGATGACCACGCGGGCCACGTCCTTGCGGGACGGGACCTCGTACATCACCGACTGGAGGACCTCCTCCATGATGGCGCGCAGGCCGCGCGCGCCGGTGCCGCGGAGGATGGCCTGGTCGGCGATGGCCTCCAGGGCCGGGCGGTCGAAGTCCAGCTCGACGCCGTCGAGTTCGAAGAGGCGCTGGTACTGCTTCACCAGCGCGTTGCGCGGCTCGACGAGGATCTTGAGGAGGGCCTCGCGGTCCAGGTTGTGGACCGAGGTGATGACGGGGAGACGGCCGATGAACTCGGGGATCATCCCGAACTTCACCAGGTCCTCCGGCATGACCTCCTGGAACTGGTCGCTCGACTCGATCTCGCGCTTGGAGCGGATGGTCGCCCCGAAGCCGATGCCCTTGGCGCCGGCCCGCGACTCGATGATCTTCTCCAGGCCGGCGAAGGCGCCGCCCACGATGAAGAGCACGTTCGTCGTGTCGATCTGGATGAACTCCTGGTGCGGGTGCTTCCGTCCGCCCTGCGGCGGGACGGAGGCCGTGGTGCCCTCCAGGATCTTCAGCAGGGCCTGCTGCACGCCCTCGCCGGAGACGTCGCGCGTAATCGACGGGTTTTCGCTCTTACGGGCGACCTTGTCGATCTCGTCGATGTAGATGATGCCGGTCTCGGCCTTCTTGACGTCGTAGTCCGCGGCCTGGATCAGCTTGAGCAGGATGTTCTCGACGTCCTCGCCCACATAGCCTGCCTCCGTCAGCGCGGTGGCGTCGGCGATGGCGAACGGCACGTTGAGCATCCGGGCCAGGGTCTGCGCCAGGAGCGTCTTGCCGGAGCCGGTGGGCCCGAGGAGCAGGATGTTGGACTTCGCCAGCTCGATGGCGTCGTCCCGGCCCTGCGCGCCGCCGTTCTCGCCGGCCTGGACGCGCTTGTAGTGGTTGTACACCGCCACCGAGAGGGCCTTCTTCGCGGGCTCCTGCCCGACGACGTACCCCTCGAGGAATTCGTAGATCTCGCGCGGCTTGGGAAGTTCCTCCCACCGCACCTCGCTCGTCTCGGCGAGCTCTTCCTCGATGATCTCGTTGCAGAGGTCGATGCACTCGTCGCAGATGTACACACCGGGTCCTGCGATGAGCTTCTTCACCTGCTTCTGGCTCTTTCCGCAGAACGAGCACTTGAGCAGATCGCCGCCATCACCGATGCGTGCCACGAGGTGCTTCCCCTTCGCCTGGGAGCGCTTGGTTCAGCGACTCCTGGTGCCTCATATTCGACGGTACCTTGCCGGGCCCCCCGTTCGGGCCCCCCTTGGCACGGTTCACATGGATGCGATTCGGCCACACATGCCGTGCGGGCCGCGCCAAGGAGTCCGTACCAAGGGAAGGGCGAACGTCAGACCGTCGAGCCCGCCGTGCTCTTACGGGTCGAGATGATCTGGTCGATCAGGCCGTACGCGAGGGCGTCCTCGGCGGTCAGGATCTTGTCGCGCTCGATGTCGTCGCGGATCTTCTCGATCGGGGTCGAGGAGTGCTTGGCCAGCATCTCCTCCAGCTGGCTGCGCATGCGCAGGATCTCGTTGGCCGCGATCTCCAGGTCGGAGAGCTGCTCACGGCCGGTGCCACCGGAGGGCTGGTGGATCAGCACGCGCGCGTTGGGCAGGGCCATCCGCTTGCCGGGGGTGCCGGCGGCGAGCAGCACGGCCGCGGCGGACGCCGCCTGGCCCATGCAGACCGTCTGGATGTCCGGCTTCACGAACTGCATCGTGTCGTAGATGGCGGTCAGCGCGGTGAAGGAGCCACCGGGGCTGTTGATGTAGATCGAGATGTCGCGGTCCGGGTCCATCGACTCCAGGCACAGCAGCTGCGCCATCACGTCGTTGGCGGAGGCGTCGTCGATCTGCACGCCGAGGAAGATCACGCGCTCCTCGAAGAGCTTCGCGTACGGGTCGTACTCGCGGATGCCCTGCGAGGTGCGCTCGACGAAGCGCGGGACGACATAGCGGTTGTCCACCTGCGGGCCGGTGTAGAGGCCGCTCGCGGAGAAGTTCGGGGTCATGGGGCTGTTCACCATCCTGAGGGCGATCGTGGCTGGGCTGTGGAGCGGGCTGCCGGGGCTCAGGCGCCCGTGCCGCCGCCGCCCGGGACACCCGCGGCGTGGGTGATGATGTCGTCGATGAGGCCGTAGTCCTTGGCCTCCTCCGCGGTGAACCAGCGGTCGCGGTCGCCGTCGCGGATGATCGTCTCGACGGTCTGGCCGGAGTGGTGCGCGGTGATCTCGGCCATGCGCTTCTTCGTACGGAGAAGGTACTCGGCCTGGATCTTGATGTCCGAGGCGGTGCCGCCGATGCCGGCGGAGCCCTGGTGCATCAGGACGTCGGTGTTCGGCAGCGCGAAGCGCTTGCCGGCGGTGCCGCCGGTGAGCAGGAACTGGCCCATCGAGGCCGCCATGCCCATACCGATGGTCACGACGTCGTTGGGGATGTACTGCATGGTGTCGTAGATGGCCATGCCGGCCGTCACCGAGCCACCGGGGCTGTTGATGTACAGGAAGATGTCCTTCTCCGGGTCGGCGGCCAGGAGGAGCATCTGCGCGGTGATCTTGTTGGCGATCTCGTCGTCGACCTGCTGGCCGAGGAAGATGATCCGCTCGCCGAGCAGCCGGTTGTAGACATGGTCGCCGAGGCCGCCACCGATGGACGGCTCACCCGCGGCGTAAGGCTTCAGATTCGTCACGTATCCACCTGCTCGTCTCCGACGGCCCCGGGCCGTCTCGCGTCTCGTTCCGGGGGCACTGGCCCCCGTATTCATGGACCCTAACGCGCAGGTAGGACAACGCCATCCCGGTTCCCGAACTGTTCGCTGGGAGCGCAAGGTAGTTGGGCACGCATGAATACGTCACCAAGGGTGCCACCACGGGGTTGTGCCGCCGGCCCCGGGTACGTCCGACGGCGGCGGCCCGGGTACGTCCACGGGCCCGGGCGCACGGGGGTGCGACCGGGCCCGTGGCACGGCGTTCGGCGGCGTTCACCGGGCGGCGCGGGCCGCCCGGTGAGCCTTGAGAGCCTTACTTCTCCTCGGAGACCTCGGCCTCGCCGGTGACGGCCTCGACCGTCTCCGTGGCCTGCTCCTCGTCCTCGTCGGACAGGTCCACCACGTTGCCGTTGGTGTCGACGACCTTGGCGGCCTCGACGACGACCGCGAGGGCCTTGCCGCGGGCGACCTCGCCGACCAGCATCGGCACCTGGCCGCCCTGGACGACGGCCTGGGCGAACTGGTCGGGGGACATGCCGGAGGAGGCGGCGCGGCGCATGAGGTGCTCGGTGAGCTCCTCCTGGTCCACGTTCAGCTTCTCCTGGGAGACCAGCTCGTCGAGCAGGAACTGGGTCTTGATGCCCTTGACCGCCTGCTCCTTGGTCTCGGCGTCGAACTCCTCGACCGTCTTGCCCTGGAACTCCAGGTACTTCTCGAGGGTCAGGCCCATCTGGCCGAGCTGGTGGTGCTCCAGGTTGTGCTTGCGGGTGTTGATCTCGTCCTCGAGCAGCTTCTCGGGAACGGGGATCTCCGCGATCTCCAGGAACTTCTCCAGGACGCGCTCCTGGGCCTGGGTGGCCTGGTCGAACTGCTTCATGTTCTCGAGGCGCTTGCGGCTGTCGGCCTTGAGCTCGTCGAGGGTGTCGAACTCCGACGCCATCTGCGCGAACTCGTCGTCCAGCTCGGGGAGCTCGCGGGCGGCGACGGCGGTGACCTTGACGGTGACCTCGGCCTCCTTGCCCGCGGCCGAGCCGCCCTTCAGCTCGGAGGTGAAGGTGGCCTCGCCGCCGGCCTCCAGGCCGGTGACGGCGGCGTCGATGCCGTCGAGCAGCTCGCCGGAGCCGATGGTGTACGAGACACCGTCGGCGATGCCGTCGGGCAGGACCTCGCCGTCGACCTTGGCCTGCAGGTCGATCGTGACGACGTCGCCCTCGGCGGCGGCGCGCTCGACCGGGTTCGTGGAGGCGAAGCGCTCGCGCAGCTGCTCCACGGACTTCTCGACGTCCTCGTCGGTGACCTCGATGGCGTCGACCTCGACCTCGATGCCGGAGTAGTCCGGGATCTCGATGGCCGGGCGGATGTCGACCTCGGCGGTGAAGGCCAGCAGCTCGCCGTCCTTCAGCTCCGTGATGTCGACCTCGGGCTGGCCCAGCGGGTTGACCTCGGCCTCGTTCACGGCCTCGGTGTAGAACTTCGGGAGCGCGTCGTTGACGGCCTCCTCCAGCACCGCACCGCGGCCGAAGCGCTGGTCGATGACGCGCGCGGGGATCTTGCCCTTGCGGAAGCCCTTGACCGTGACCTGCTGGTTTATCTTCTTGTACGCCGCGTCGAGGCTGTCCTTGAGCTCCTCGAAGGGCACCTCGACAGTGAGCCGAACCCGGGTCGGGTTCAGGGTCTCCACGGCGCTCTTCACGGTTCGGTCTCCTTGATGGCTGATTCCTGGTTTCCGGCGGCACCGCCAGGGCGGTTCCGGCCGATCGGCCCGGTCAGAGAGACACACGGGCACGCAGCTTGCATAGTAACCGCAAGCGGCAGGCGCCCCACAACGCGATCTTCACCGGTGAACTTCAGCGTGAACTTCGCGCGCGTGATCGTGTACTGGTCGGGGTGGCGGGATTTGAACCCACGGCCTTCCGCTCCCAAAGCGGACGCGCTACCAAGCTGCGCCACACCCCGTCGGTGCGACACGTAGGGTACATGGACGGAGACGGTCCGACGCCCCCTCTTTCCGAGGCGCGTGCGGACGACCGCCCGGACCCGCTACGATGGCGTCCGAGCCGCGGCCCTGGCCTGCGGCGTCTTGTTGTGCGGGCGTAGCTCAATGGTAGAGCCCTAGTCTTCCAAACTAGCTACGCGGGTTCGATTCCCGTCGCCCGCTCTGTTGATGACGGCTCGGGCCCCTTCTTCTTCGAAGGAGGGGCCCGAGCCGTCACCGTTTCCGGGTCGATACGCGCCCCCCCCGCGGCCGATAAAAACCCTGCGCCCGACGCCGGGCGTCCCCGTTAGCGTCTCCCCCGCAGTGACCAACTGCCTTCAGGGGAGGGGAACATGAAGAGGACGAGCAGGGGAACGGTGGCCTCGCTGGCGCTCGCGTGCGCGGCCGCGCTGCTGGGTACCGGCACGGCGTCCGCCGCCGAGTACCCGTACTCGGTGACCGATCCGTCGTCGCAGCCCGGCGGCTGCACCACCGCGGGGGAACTCGCCTGGGTGGGGAACACGGACGTGATGCTGACGGCGAAGGTCCAGGGGGAGAGCAGTACCGAGGGGCTGCCGCAGGCGCACTTCCGGCTCTGGCGCGAGGGGGCGCCCGAGACCCCGGTGGTCGACACGACCGTCGGGACGAGCGGGGGCTCGACCGTCACGCTGCCGGTGCTGAAGACCTCCCTGCCGCCGGAGGGCCCGTACTGGTGGCAGGTGCGTCTGGAGAGTGCGAGCGGCGCCTCGGAGTGGACCACGGCGTGCGGTTTCTCGACCGACCACACGCGGCCGGCGGCTCCGGCGGTGGCCTTCCTCGACGCGACGCCGTATCCGAACGCCTCGGACCCGGGAACGGTCCGGACCGTACGGATCGCCCTTCCGGAGGGGACGGAGGCCTCGTACTTCTGCGTGGACCCGCTGAGCCGGGACGTCACCCTGTCCTGCCCGGCCGAGAAGCGGGTGCCGGTCGGCGCGGACGGGACGGCGACGACGACCTTCGTGACGCCGGAGCGGACGGGCCCGGCGACGGCGTGGGCGCGCGCGTTCGACCGCGCGGGGAACCCCTCGGACGCGGCGGGTGCCGACTACTGGGTGAAGACGCCGTTCGTGGAGCCGTTCGGCGACTTCGACAGCGACGGCCGGGCGGATCTGCTGGGCGTGGATGCCGAGGGGCGGCTGACGCGGGGCGCCGGCCTGGAGGGCGGCGGCTTCGCCGCGCCCGTGGTCGCCGACGGGCGGGACTGGACGGGTGCGGTGGTGGCCCGGGCGGGGTACCTGATCAACCGGTTCGGGCCGCAGGAGCCCAATGACGTGCGCAACGACCTCGTGGCCCGGCAGGGCGCGAAGCTGCTCGTGTACCCGGGTGACGGCGCGGGCGGCTTCGGGGCGCCGGCGGAGATCACCGGGTACGACTGGTCGAATGTGACGGCCATCTCCCTGGGCCGGGCGCCCGAAGGCGTTCTGCCGAGGCTCGTCGTGGTCGAGGGCGACCGGCTGCTCGTGTTCGACCTCTACGAGGGCGGCACGGAGCTGCGCGTGAGCGAGCCGGTGGTGCTGGCGTCGAGCGGCTGGGCGGGACGGACGATCGCCGCGTCCGACGCGTACTTCGGGTGGTTCGCGGCCGGTGTGCTCGCCCGGGACCCGGAGCGGGGCTCGCTGGAGTTCGCGGGTGTCGACTACGGCCTGGACACGGCGCCGTACGTGCTGGTGCCGCCGGTGACGGTGGCCGACTCGGACTGGACCGCGCGGCAGGTGCCGTCGCTGGTCGCGGCCGGTGACCTGACGGGTGACGAGCTGACCGACCTGGTCACCGCCGACCGGCGGGGCGGTCTGACGCTGCACCCCGGGCGTGAGGACGGGACCCTGGGCACGCCGGTGCCGCTGAGCGGTACGGGCTTCAAGGGCCTGCGGCTGTTCTGAGTCCCGGGACACCGTGACGACGCAAGGGCCCCTGCCGTTCGCGGCGGGGGCCTTCGCCGTACGTCCGCGCCACACACCCCTGGCGCGACGCGGCGGCGGTCAGAACTTTATGGCGCCGATCGTCTGCGTTATCGAGTCCAGGAAGCGCTGGATGTCGTCGGCCATGCCCGTGGAGGCGAGGAAGAAGCCGAAGAGGACCGCGACGACGGCCGGGCCGCCCTTGAGGTTTCCGCCGCGGATCAGCACCACCAGGATGATCGCCAACAGCAGCACCATGGACAGTGAAATGGCCACAACTGATCACACCCTCGGTCGGTCCCACCTTGCCGCCCGGGAGCGCACGTCACAGAACACCCCCGCCGCATCTATCGTGCCACCAACTTCCTTCCCGCTGCGGCCGGGTGACGAATCGCCCCGGCAAGAGGAGTGAGAAAAGAGAGACGAAGGGCACACGGGCACAACGGTGTGCCTTTTACGCCGTTTCAGGAGGTTGACCTATGAGGCAATGCCAGAATTTGCGGCATTTGGGGGTGATTTGACGACAACGTGCACAACACTTTTCGCACAGGTGACGCACAGATAGCGTCAACATTCATGTGCTCCCTCACCCACCAGGGTGCCGTCGGTGCGGCCACCGCACCCGCCGGGCCCGCGACACCCCCCGGCACCCCGGCCGCGTCCCGCCGGGACCCGTACTTCGACAACGCGAAGTACCTGGCCATCCTGCTGGTGGTCATCGGCCACGTCCTGCCCGTCGTGCTGGCCGGCAGCCGGACCACCCGGGCCCTGTACGAGTTCATCTACGTGTTCCACATGCCGGTGTTCATCCTCGTCTCCGGCTACCTCTCGCGCAGCTACACCGGGAAGCCCGCGCAGCTCAAGCGGCTGCTGACCGGCGTCGCCCTGCCGTACGTGGTCTTCGAGGTCGTGTACACGTTCCTGACCCGCTGGGTCGAGCCCGGCCGGCCGTTCAGCCTGCTCCAGCCCACGTACCTGATGTGGTTCCTGCTCGCACTCTTCGTCTGGCGCGTGACGGCCCCCTTCTGGTCCGTCGTGCGATGGCCGGTCACGACCTCGATCGTGATCGCCGTGCTCGCCACGGCGACGCCGACCCTCGGCGATCAGCTCGAACTCCACCGGATCGTGCAGTTCCTGCCGTTCTTCGTCATCGGCCTGCGGATGAAGCCCGAGCACTTCGTGTGGCTGCGCCGCACCCCGGTGCGCGTGGCCGCCGTGGTCGTCATGGCCGTGACGCTGGTGGTCACCTACCGGGTGACCCCGTACGTCCCGCTGAACTGGATCTACCGCTCCCGGGGCGTCCAGGAGCTGGGCATGAAACTGCTGCCCGGCATGTTCTGGGCCGGTGTCCTCTTCCTCCTCACCCTGCTCCTCTGCGCCGCCTTCCTCTCCCTCGTGCCCGGCTCGCGGCGCTGGTTCACGGTGCTGGGCGCCGGCACCATCTGCGGTTACCTGCTGCACGGCATCGTGATCCGCGTCGGCTCCTACAGCGGCCTCTACGACCGTCTCGACTGGCTCCAGACTCCGCTGGGCCGGGTGGTCATCACCGTGGTGATGCTCGCGGTGATGACGCTCCTGTGCACGCCCGTGGTGCGGAAGGTCATGAAGCCGGTGACCGAGCCGGAGCTGGCCTGGGCGTTCAGGCGGAACGAGAAATAAGGAGCAGGGCGCGGTCGTCGTTGACGTCCTTGGCGCAGGCTTCGATGAGGTGCCAGGCGGCGCCCTCGAAGCCGGCGGCGACGTGGCGGTCGGCCTCGCCGGTGAGGCGGTCGATGCCCTCGGCGATGTCGCGGTCGGGGCTCTCGACCAGGCCGTCGGTGAAGAGCATCAGCACGTCGCCGGGGCGCAGTGAGCCCTTGACCGGGTGGAACTCGGCGCCGTCGTACACGCCGAGCAGCGGTCCGTCGGCGTCCTTCTCCTCCCAGCGGCCGGTGCCGGCATGGAGCTGGAGCGCGGGCAGGTGGCCGGCGGAGAGGAGTTCGTAGTCGCCCGAGTCGAGGTCGAGGACGAGATGGACGGAGGTGGCGAAGCCCTCGTCCCAGTCCTGGCGCAGCAGATAGCCGTTGGCGGCGGGCAGGAAGCCGTGCGGCGGCAGCGAGCCGAGGAGCCCGCCGAAGGCGCCGGAGAGCAGCAGGGCGCGGGAGCCCGCGTCCATGCCCTTGCCGGAGACGTCGGTGAGGACGACTTCGAGGGTGCGGCCGCCGTGGGTGCGGGCGGCGACGACGAAGTCGCCGGAGAAGGACTGGCCGCCGGCCGGGCGGAGCGCCATCTCCCGGTGCCAGCCGCCCGGGAGGCGGGGCAGCGCGCTCTGCACCCGGATGCGTTCGCGCAGGTCGAAGAGCATGGTGCCGCCACGCCGCCAGGGCACGCCGACGCGGGCGCGGAACTGTGCGATGAGTAGCCCGAACAGTCCGCAGGCGGCCACCACCAGGACGATGCCGGGGGTGACCCGGGCCGGGCCCTCGGTGTAGGGGCCGAGGACGACGGACTCGACGATGAGCGCGCCCGCGGCCGTCGCGTACAGGCCGAGGAGGCTGGCCGGCCGCAGCAGCAGCCCGCCCGCGACGATCGGCAGGACGAGCGCGGCCGGCGAGCACCACACCGGATCGAAGAGCGTGCCGAAGGTGATGGCGGGGATGGTGAGGAGCAGCCCCGCCATGGCGATCCAGTCGGAGCCGTCGCCGCGGAAGTAGTCGACCGCGCTCCGGCGCAGCGAGACACGGGCCCGGAGGGCGCGCCTGCGCATCCGGGCCGCGTACGAGTTCACTGCGCCGCGACGTCCCATTGGCCTGGACCCTATCCACCCGATCGGAGGTCGTGCAGGGGGACCCGGGTGACAACGTGTGCGAAACCGGGTCGCGTCGGCCCGCGGGGCGCTGATATCGATGGCATATGACGATCGAACTGCGGGTGCTCGACCCGGCCGAATGGGACAACTGGTACGCGGTGCTGGAACTCGCGTTCGGCGGGGTCGCGGAGGCGGACGAGGAGCGCAAGCTCTGGCAGGAGCTCACCGAGCACGAGCGGTTCATCGGCGCCTGGGACGGGGACCGCTGCGTCGGCACGGCGGGCGCGTTCTCCTTCCGGCTGTCCGTCCCGGGCGGGGCCGTGGTGCCGGCCGCCGGAGTGACCATGGTGAGCGTGGCCGGAACGCACCGGCGGCGCGGGATCCTCACCTCGATGATGCGGCGCCAGCTGGAGGACGTACGGAGCTGGGGCGAGCCTCTGGCGGTCCTGACGGCCTCGGAGCCGGTGATCTACGGCCGCTACGGCTACGGGGCGGCGACGTACGCGACCCACGCGACGATCGACACGACGCGGGTGCGGCTGGCGGTGCCGGAGGGCGCGGACGGCGCGGACGGCGTGACGCTGCGGGTGACGACGCCGACGGAGGCGCTCGACGCGACCGAGGCGGTGTACGCGCGGCTCGTCGCCCGCCGGCCCGGGATGCTGGAGCGGCGCCCCGGCTGGGAGCGCCTGGCCCTGCTCGACCCGCCGGGTGACCGCGAGGGCGGCTCGCCGCGCCTGTGCGTGCTCGCGGAGCGGGACGGGGAGGTCGTCGGCTACGCCCACTACGCGATCAAGCCGAACTGGTCCTTCGCGGGCGCCGACGGCTCCGTCTCGGTGCACCAGCTGCACGGGCTCGACCCGGCGGCGGAGGCGGCGCTGTGGCGGTTCCTGTGCTCGGTGGACCTGACCGCGCGGGTGAAGGTGCACAGCCGGCCGGTGGACGACGCCTGGCAGCACCTGGTGTCGGACGTCCGGCGCTGCGAGCCGACCCTCCGGGAGATCCTCTTCGTACGTCTCGTGGACGTGGGCGCGGCGCTGGCGGCACGGACGTACCAGGCGCCGGTGGACGTGGTGTTCGAGGTCACGGACGCGTTCTGCCCCTGGAACGAGGGGCGTTGGCGGCTGACGGGGGACGCGAAGGGGGCGGTGTGCGTGCGGACGGACGAGGCGGCGGATCTGGCGCTGTCCGTGCGGGAGTTGGGGGCGGCGTATCTGGGGGGCGTGTCGCTGGTGTCGCTGGCGGGGGCGGGGCGCGTGCGGGAGTTGCGGGGCGGGGCGTTGACGGAGGCTTCCGTCGCCTTCGGGTCGCCGGTCGCGCCGTGGTTGCCGCACGGTTTTTGATTCCCCACCCCGCCCCTTCCCAGAACCGGGGGTTCTGCCCCCGGACCCCCGCTCCTCAAACGCCGGAGGGGCTGGTTTTTTGACAGCGCGGGCACCAGAAGAGGTTTCGCGCCGCCAGTTCCGCCGTGCGGATCTCCGTGCCGCAGATGTGGCAGGGCCGGCGGGCGCGGCGGTAGACGTAGACCTCGCCGCCGTGGTCGTCGACGCGCGGCGGGCGGCCCATGGCCTCGGGGGTGTGTTCGGGGCGGACCGTGTCGATGCGGTTCAGGCGGACGCCCTCGCGCATCAGCATCACCAGATCGGCCCAGATCGCGTCCCACTCCCCCGCGGTCAGGTCCTTGCCCGCGCGGTACGGGTCGATGCCGTGCCGGAAGAGGACCTCGGCGCGGTAGACGTTGCCGACGCCCGCCACGATCTTCTGGTCCATGAGCAGGGCCGCGACCGTCGTACGGGAGCGGGCGACGCGCTTCCAGGCGCGGCCGGGATCGGCGTCCTCGCGCAGCGGGTCCGGGCCGAGGCGGTCGTGTATCGCCTGCTTCTCGGCGTCGGTGATGAGCGCGCAGGTGGTGGGGCCGCGCAGGTCGGCGTACGACTCCGGGTCGGCGAGCCGCAGCCGGACGGTGTCCGTGGGCGGCGGGGCGGGCACGTCCGGTGTGACGTCTCCGAAGCCGATCTTGCCGAACAGGCCGAGGTGGATGTGGACCCACTCCCCGCCCGGGAGGCCCGTGAAGCCGAGGAAGAGGTGCTTGCCGTGCGCCTCGGTGCGCGCGAGGACCGTCCCGTCGAGCAGGGCCGCCGAGTCGGCGAACTTGCCCTGCGGGCTGGAGACACGCACGGACCGGCCGCCGAACCGTTCCCGGTAGTCGGCGGCCAGCCGGTGGATGGTGTGCCCTTCGGGCATCAGGCGGTGGGCTCCTGCGGGTGGTGGGCCGGGATGGGGGGCAGGACGCCCTCCGTCTCGTACGCCGACAGCATCTCGATGCGACGGGTGTGACGCTCGTCACCGGAGTACGGGGTCTTGAGGAAGACCTCGACGAAGGAGGTGGCCTCGTCCTGGGTGTGCATGCGGGCGCCGACGGCGACGACGTTGGCGTTGTTGTGCTCGCGGCCGAGGGCGGCGGTCTGCACGCTCCAGGCGAGGGCGGCGCGCACCCCCTTGACCTTGTTCGCGGCGATCTGCTCGCCGTTGCCGGAGCCGCCGATCACGACGCCGAGGGCCTCCGGGTCGGCGGCGGTCCGCTCCGCGGCGCGCAGGCAGAACGGCGGGTAGTCGTCCTGGGCGTCGTAGATGTGGGGTCCGCAGTCGACGGGCTCGTGGCCGTGGGCCTTCAGCCATTCGACGAGGTGGTTCTTGAGTTCGTAGCCGGCATGGTCGGAGCCGAGGTAGACGCGCATGGGTCCGAGTGTGGCACGGCGGGAAGCGGGTAGCGGTCAGCGGGGTGGCGCCCCGGCCACCCGTCTTCCAGGGCTTCAGGCCGCGCCCCCGCCCCTGGCTGGTCTGGACCTTATGCCCCACATATGGCCTGAGTCACGATACGGAATCATCTCTTCCGTACTCACCGGTCGCCCTGTTTCATGTCTCCAGCTCGCGACCCGAGCACGCCCCCACACCGAAGGAAGCGTTCATGAACACGCAGCCGACCCTGGCGAAGGAAGGCAGGACCACCGGCAACACCGGTGAAATCCAGCCCGACGGCACCAACGGCCTGAAGGCCGGGCTGAAGAACCGCCACCTGTCGATGATCGCCATCGGCGGTGTCATCGGTGCCGGTCTCTTCGTCGGCTCCGGCTCCGGCATCGCCGCCGCCGGTCCCGCCATCCTCCTGTCCTACGCGCTGGTCGGCGCGATGGTCGTCTTCGTGATGCGGATGCTCGGCGAGATGGCCGCCGCACGCCCCGCCTCCGGCTCCTTCTCCGCCTACGCGGACCAGGCGCTCGGCCGCTGGGCCGGTTTCACCATCGGCTGGCTGTACTGGTTCTTCTGGGTCGTCGTCCTCGCCGTCGAGGCGACCGCCGGCGCCAAGATCCTCGAAAGCTGGATCCCGGCCGTCCCGCAGTGGGGCTGGGCGCTCATCGTGATGGTGGTGCTCACCGCGACCAACCTCGGCTCCGTCGCCTCGTACGGCGAGTTCGAGTTCTGGTTCGCCGGCATCAAGGTCGTCGCCATCGGCGCCTTCGTGGTCATCGGTCTGCTCGCCGTCTTCGGCGTGCTGCCCGGCTCGGACAACCCGGGCGCCGGATTCGCGCACCTCACCGACGCCGGCGGGTTCTTCCCGATGGGCGCGGGCGCGATCCTCACCGGTGTGCTGATGGTCGTCTTCTCCTTCATGGGCTCCGAGATCGTCACCCTGGCCGCCGGCGAGTCCGAGGACCCGCAGCGCGCCGTCACCAAGGCCACCAACAGCGTGATCTGGCGGATCGGCGTCTTCTACCTGGGCTCGATCTTCGTCGTCCTCACCCTGCTGCCGTGGAACGACAAGTCGATCCTCGACAAGGGCTCGTACGTCGCGGCCCTCGACTCCATCGGCATCCCGGCCGCCGGCCAGATCATGAACGTGATCGTCCTGACCGCCGTGCTGTCCTGCCTGAACTCGGGCCTCTACACCGCCTCCCGCATGGCCTTCTCCCTCGGCCAGCGCGGTGACGCGCCCCGCGCCTTCGCCCGCACCAACAAGCGGGGCGTGCCGACGGCGGCGATCCTCTCCTCCGTGGTCTTCGGCTTCGTCGCGGTCTTCTTCAACTACAAGTGGCCCGACACCGTCTTCGCCTTCCTCCTCAACTCCTCCGGCGCGGTGGCGCTCTTCGTCTGGCTGGTCATCTGCCTCACCCAGCTGCGGATGCGCGGGATCATCCTGCGCGAGGCGCCCGAGAAGCTGGTCGTGCGGATGTGGCTCTTCCCGTACCTGACCTGGGCCACCGCCGCGATGATCGTCTTCGTCCTCGGCTACATGGTCTACGACGGCGGCAGCAACCGTGAGCAGGTCGTGCTCTCGCTGCTCGTGGCGGCGCTGGTGCTCGCGATCGGCCTGGTCAAGGACCGTCTGCAGAAGTCCCGGGCGCAGACGGAGCTCGTCGACACGATCTGATCCGCGATCCCCCACGATCGCCTCCCATACCTGACGGGAGCTGTCAGGTATGGAGCGGAAGCTCTCCGTGTACCCACCACCTCGGGAACGGAGAGCTTCCGTGTTTTTCCAGACCGCCTTCACCGTCCGGCCCGACCGCCTCGTCTCCGCCACCGGGCCCGAGGACGTCCGGACCGCCGTCCGGTACGCCGCCGAGCACGGTCTCTCCGTGACCGTGACCAGCACCGGGCACGGCCTCGGCGGGACCGTCGAGGGCGGGGTGCTGATCGACACCCGGGCCATGGACGGGGTCGAGGTCGACCCGGTGGCCCGCACCGCGCGGATCGGCGCCGGGGCGCGCTGGGGGCAGGTGGCCGAGGCCGCCGCGCCGTACGGGCTCGCGCCCCTGAACGGCTCCTCGCCCGGCGTCGGTGTGGTCGGCTATCTCCTCGGCGGCGGGCTCGGGATCCTGGGCCGGACGTACGGCTGGGCCGCCGACCGGGTCCGCGCGGTCGAGCTGGTGACGGCGGACGGCGCCGTACGGCGGCTGGTGCCGGGCGACGCGGCCTTCGGGGCGCTGCTCGGCGGCGGGGCGGTGCACCGGTTCGGCGTGGTCACCGAGGTGACGGTGGATCTGGTGCCGGTCGCACGGCTCTACGGCGGCTCGCTCGCGTTCGACGGGGCGGTGGTGGACCCGGCCGAGGTGCTGCGCGGTTACGTGCGCTGGGCCGAGGCCCTGCCCGCGACGCTGACCTCCTCGCTCGCCGCGCTCGTCTATCCCGACGTCCCGGCTCTGCCGCCGCACCTGCGCGGGCGGTACGTGCTCTCGGTGCGGGTCGCGTGCACCGGAGCCTCCGGGAACTCAGCCGAGGGCGAGCGGCTCGTGGCGCCGCTGCGGGCGCTCGGGCCCGCGCTCTCCGACTCGCTGCGGGAGCTCCCGTACTCCGAGAGCCCCACGATCCACGCCGACCCGGACGTCCCGCACGCCTACTGGGGCGACGGGATCCTGCTCGACGTGATGGACGAGGGGGCGGTGACGGAGGTCCTCCGGCTGACCGGGCCGGAGGCCGGGCGGATGGTGGTGGTGCAGCTCAACCACCTGGGCGGGGCGCTCGCCGCGGAGGGGCCGGCCTCGGTGCCGTACCGGGAGGCGGGGTGGCTGGTGCGGGCGCTGTATCCGCTGGACGAGACCGGAGAGGCGGGCGTGGCGCCCGTACGGGAGCTGCACGCGCGCGTGGAGGCGGCGCTGGCGCCGCGGACCCTGGGACGGGCGGTGAACTTCGTCTTCGGCGACCGGGAGCGTACGGAGGGGCTCTACGACCCGGAGACGGCGAAGAGGCTCGCCGCGGTCGAGTCGGAGCTCGATCCGGCGAACCTCTTCGGAAGGGGGTGACCGATGGTCAGCCCTGGCGGCCGCCGACCAGCTTCCAGGCGGCCGGGAGCAGACCCATGGCGAGGGCCGCCTTGAGGGCGTCGCCGATGAGGAAGGGGGTCAGGCCGGCCGCGACGGCCTGGCCGAAGGACATGCCGGTGGCGAGGGCCAGGTAGGGCACGCCGACCGCGTAGATGATCGCGGAGCCGAGCACCATGGTGCCGGCCGTGCGCAGCACCGAGCGGTCGGCGCCGCGGCGGGCGAGGCCGCCGACGACGGTGGCGGCGAGCAGCATGCCGAGGATGTAGCCGAAGGACGGCATGGCCCAGCCGGAGGACGCCTCGGCGAACCACGGGACGCCCGCCATGCCGGCGACGGCGTACAGCGCGAGGGAGAGGAAGCCGCGGCGGGCGCCGAGCGCGGTGCCGACGAGCAGGGCGGCGAAGGTCTGGCCGGAGACCGGGACGGGGGAGCCCGGGACGGGCACGGTCAGCTGGGCGGCGAGACCGGTGAGCACGGCGCCGCCGGCGACCAGCGCGAGGTCGCGGACGCGGCTCGCCGGGACGAGGTCGGCGAGGACCGTACCGGAACGGAGGGAGGAGACGGGGGCGGTGGCGGTGCTCATCGGTACTCCGTGAGGTGGGAAGGGGACGGGGGCAGGCTCGACCGTATGCCAGGAGTGAACGCCCGATCACCGTCAGCCGCTCACAAAGCACAACGCGAACCCTTCGTGGAGATCAAACAAACCTGCCTGTTCATGCATCTCGCCACGTGACGCTCATCACGGGGAACTCCCGCCAGGACATCCCTTTTGCGTCAACGGCCCGTCACCGGGGAGACTGTGGGGTCCCCATAAACAACCGAAGAGCGCGAGCCCTCCACATGCACGACGCACCACCCGTCCCGCGGTCCTCTCCGGCCTCCGAACAGGAGCCGCTGTCCCACGGTCTGAAGCAGCGTCATCTGACGATGCTGGGCCTGGGCGGGGTGATCGGCGCCGGACTCTTCGTCGGCTCGGGCGCGGGCATCGCGGTGGCCGGTCCCGGGATCGTCGTCTCGTATCTGATCGCGGGCGCGCTGGCGATGCTGGTCATGCGGATGCTGGGCGAGATGTCGGCGGCGATGCCGGCCTCCGGCGCCTTCTCGGTGCACGCGGAGCGGGCCCTCGGCCGCTGGGCGGGCTTCTCGGTGGGCTGGCTCTACTGGTTCCTGCTCGTCGTGGTGCTCGCCGTGGAGGCGACGGGCGCTGCGCGGATCGCGCACGGCTGGGTGCCGGGGGTCCCGCAGTGGGGCTGGGTGCTGATCTTCATGGTGGTGTTCACGGCGGCCAATCTGGCGGCGGTGAGGAACTTCGGCGAGTTCGAGTTCTGGTTCGCGGCCCTGAAGGTCGGCGCGATCGTGCTGTTCCTGGTGCTCGGCGTCCTCGCGATCGTCGGATGGCTCCCGGACACCGCGCCGGTGGGCCTCGCGAATCTGACCGGCCAGGGCGGTTTTCTGCCGCACGGCTGGTCGGGTGTCGTCTCCGGCGTCCTCGCCGTGGTCTTCGCCTTCGGCGGCCTTGAGGTCGTGACGATCGCGGCGGCCGAGTCGGACGACCCGGCGCGCAATGTCGCGCGGGCGGTGCGCAGCGCGGTGTGGCGGATCCTGCTCTTCTACGTGGGTTCGATGCTGGTGATCGTGACCCTGCTGCCGTGGACGGCGATGAAGCCGGGCGAGTCGCCGTACGTGGCGGTGCTCGACGCGATCGGGGTACGAGGGGCCGGCCAGATCATGAACGTGGTGGTGTTCGTGGCGCTGCTCTCGGCCCTGAACGCCAACCTCTACGGCTCGTCCCGGATGGTGTTCTCGCTGGCCGAGCGCGGTGAGGCGCCGAAGGGCCTGCTCAGGGTCTCGGGCGGCGGGGTGCCGGTGCGGGCGGTGCTCGCCTCGGTGGCCTTCGGCTTCGTGTCCGTCCTGCTCAATCTGAAGTGGCCGGATTCGGTCTTCCTCTACATGCTCAACGCGGTCGGCGCGGTGCTGCTGTTCGTGTGGGCGCTGATCGCGGTCTCGCAGCTGCGCCTGCGCCGCCGGATCGAGCGCGAGGCGCCCGAGACGCTGACCCTGCGGATGTGGGGCTTCCCCTGGCTGACCTGGACCGCGCTCGCCGCGATGGCGGCGGTCGTGGTGCTGATGCTGCTCGACGAGGGCGCCCGGCCGCAGATCCTGTGGTCGAGCGGGGCCACCGCGGCCGTGCTGCTCGTGGCGTGGGTGCGCGAGCTGCGAGGGCTGCGGGAGCTCCGCGCCTCCTCCACCGAACGGAACTGAATCTTCACCTTGCGTGAAGCTCGTGCCCGTATAGCGGACATCCGTTCCCTCTGAGCGGTGCGTCCCCACAGACTGTGGGGCACCCTCCCCGTCTCAGCTAGTGAACAGGGTTCGCCCATGTCTCGGACAACCGCGCCCGCGCCGGCCGACCGCAAGGACGGCGCGACCGCCCCCGGCGACGGCTCCCCCAGCCCGTCCCCCAGCCTGTCCCACGGCCTCAAGCAGCGCCATCTGTCGATGATCGCCCTCGGCGGCGTCATCGGCGCCGGCCTGTTCGTCGGCTCCGGAGCGGGCATCGCCGCCGCAGGACCGTCGATCGTCCTCGCGTACGCGCTCTCCGGTCTGCTCGTCATGCTCGTGATGCGCATGCTGGGCGAGATGTCGGCCGCGTACCCGTCCTCCGGCTCGTTCTCCTCGCACGCCGAGCGGGCCTTCGGCTCCTGGGCCGGCTTCGCCTCCGGCTGGGCGTTCTGGGTGCTGCTCAGCGTCGCCGTCGGCCTGGAGGGCATCGGCGCGGCGAAGATCGTCACCGGCTGGCTGCCCGGCACGCCGGAGTGGGCCTGGGTCGCGCTCTTCATGCTGGTCTTCTGCGGCACCAACCTGGCGGCCGTGAAGAACTTCGGCGAGTTCGAGTTCTGGTTCGCCGCCCTGAAGGTCGGCGCCATCGCCCTCTTCCTCGGCCTGGGCGTGCTCGCCGTCCTGGGCGTGCTGCCCGGCACCGACTCCCCCGGCACCGGCAACCTCTTCGGGCAGGGCGGCTTCCTGCCCAACGGCAGCGAGGGCCTGGTCGTCGGCCTGCTGGCCTCGGTGTTCTCGTACGGCGGCATGGAGACCGTCACCATCGCCGCCGCCGAGTCCGCCAACCCCGTGCAGGGTGTCGCCAGGGCCGTGCGCACCGCGATGTGGCGCATCTCGCTCTTCTACATCGGTTCGATGGCCGTCGTCGTCACCCTCATCCCGTGGAACGACCCGGCGATCGCCGAGAAGGGCCCGTACGTCGCCGCCCTCGACCACCTGGGCATCGAGGGCGCCGGCCAGATCATGAACGTCGTGGTCCTGGTCGCGCTGCTCTCCGCGATGAACGCCAACATCTACGGCTCCTCGCGCATCGCCTTCTCCCTGGTCCACCGCGGCCTGGGCCCGAAGGTGCTCGGCCGCGTCTCCGGCGGCGTGCCGCGCCCGGCGGTGCTCGCCTCCTGCTTCTTCGGCTTCGTCTGCGTGGGCCTGAACTACTGGTCCCCCGACAAGATCTTCCCGTGGCTGCTCAACATGATCGGCGGCGTGATCCTGGTCGTCTGGATCTTCATCGCGGCCTCGCAGCTGGTGCTGCGCCGCCGCCTGGAGCGCGAGGCGCCCGAGAAGCTGGTCGTGCGGATGTGGCTCTACCCGGGCCTGTCCGTCGTCGCCCTGGCCGGTATGGCGGTCATCTTCTTCCTGATGGCCCGTGAGCCGGACACCCGCGTGCAGCTGTACGCGACGGGCGCGATGACGCTGGTCCTGGCCGTGATCGGCCTGGTGCGCCAGAAGGCGCGGGCCGGTGCGGGCGCGAGCGCGGGCGCCGGTGCGCTGGCTCCGGCGGCCGAGGAGGCCTGACCGAGCCGGCAGTGAGGTACGTACGGCGCCCCGTCGAGCGAGTGCTCGGCGGGGCGCCGCCGTATGCCGATACGCGACCTCACGCGCCGCAGTACGGGGCGGTGCGCACGTATCCGCCGTGGTTCTCGTCGTCCGTGCCGAGCAGCGCGTCGCCGGTGCCGGGCAGGCACTCGACGGCCTCGGTCTTGTAGCCGGGGAAGGTGCCGAGCACGGTCGGGCTCGCCGCGAGCGTGACGCGTACCCGGCCCGCGGCCGAGACCGTGAACCGGCCGATGTCGCTGACGGCGGAGTCGAACGGCCCGTCGTCGCCGGCGTCCGCCGCCGAACTCGCCAGGATCCGGCCGGAGTCGGTCACCGCGAGGTCGGAGATGTGGCGCGTGCCCTCGCCGGCCGGGTACGTCGAGGTGTACGGGCGCTTCGTCACCGCACCGAACAGCGGCTGCCCCCACGGGGCGAAGGCGAGCGGCGCCGCGTACAGCGTGGCGGGCCGGGCCGGTCCTTCGCCGCGGTCGGCCCACAGGGCGGCGAGCTTCCCGTCCCGGGCGACCAGCGCGAAGCTCTCGTAGTCGTCGCCCTGGCCGATCGCGGGCAGCGGCGCGTAGTCGGCGACCGTGGCCGTGGCGCCGTCGACCTCGATCCGGTAGACGATCCCGCGGCTCGCGAGCGCCAGATACGCGCCGGGCGCTCCGGGGACGGCCTCGACGGCCTCCAGGTCGTTGGGCTCGGCGCCGTTCCAGGTCAGCCGCCCGACGGCGAGGGCACCGTCCCGGTACGAGACCCGGGAGAGCCGCGGCTGCCCGGGGCGCTTGTTGTCGTTCACGAACAGGGCGCTGTCACTGCCCGCGCCCTCGGAGGCGAGACCGCTGACCCCGCTGCGGGCGTCGGTGCCGACCTGCTCCCAGTCGTCCAGGGGCGCGGCCGCGGCGGCCGGGGCGAGCAGTCCGAGGAGCGCGGTCGCGGTGGCGAGCTTCAGGGGAAGGTTCATGCCCGCACGTTATTGATCTTGAGCGGCGCAGCCCCAGCGTCGTGTGACTCCAACGGCGGGGCGCGCGGAAGCAGACCTGGATCTCACCGGGCAGGCGGGGAAAGAGGACGGCCCCCGCGGTGACGTGAACCGCGGGGGCCGTCCGCGAGCGCGGGCGCGGGGGCTACTCGAAGCTCGGTGCCGCCGTCCGGGTGCGCTTGATCTCGAAGAAGCCCGGCGTCGAGGCGACGAGCAGCGTGCCGTCCCACAGCCGGGCCGCGGCCTCGCCGCGCGGGATCGGGGTGACGACCGGGCCGAAGAAGGAGACCTCGTCGCCGTCCGGGCCAGGCACGGAGATCACCGGGGTGCCGACGTCCTGGCCGACCTTGTCGATGCCCTCCTTGTGGGAGGCGCGCAGCTCGGTGTCGTAGGTGTCCTTGTCCATGTAGTCCGCGAGCTCGGCCGGCAGGCCCACGTCGGTGAGCGCGCCGACGACCGCCTCGCGCGTCGGGCCCTCGCCGTTGTTGTGGAAGCGGGTGCCGAGCGCGGTGTAGAGCTTGCCGACGACCTCGTCGCCGTGCAGCTGCTGGGCGGCGATCACCACGCGGACCGGGCCCCAGGCCTGGGTCTCCAGCATCTCCCGGTACTGCTCGGGCAGCTCGTCCAGCTTGTTCTCGTTGAGCACGGCCAGGCTCATGACCTTCCAGCGCACGTCGACCGGGCGCACCTTCTCCACCTCCAGCATCCAGCGGGAGGTCATCCAGGCCCACGGGCACAGCGGGTCGAAGAAGAACTCGGCGGTGGTCCTGCTCTCGGACATGTGACTCCTCGGAAACGACCTGGGGAACAGCCTCGGAAAACGGCCTCGGTAGGCGTTGCGCCGTAGGACGCAACGCCGAGGGCACCCGACGGCATTCCCCCGTGCCGGGTGACAGCGGCACATGGCAGGATCGGTCCTGTTTCGATGGCGTCACGAAGGAGTGCACCGTGCCCGGTGAGAATCTGTCCCGCGACGAGGCCCGCGAGCGGGCCGAGCTGCTGAGCGTCGACGGGTACGAGGTACACCTCGACCTGCGGTCGGCGGTCGGCGAGTCCGGGGATGGTGTGCGCACCTTCCGCTCGGTGACCACGATCCGCTTCCGCCGTACGGGCGCCGGCGACGCCACCTTCGTGGACCTGATCGCCCCGTCGGTGAACGCGGTCACCCTCAACGGCCGCGCGCTCGACCCGGCGGCCGTCTTCGACGGCTCGCGGATCGCGGTCGACGGCCTCGCCGACGAGAACGTCCTCGTCGTCGACGCCCAGTGCGCCTACAGCCGCACGGGCGAGGGCATGCACCGCTTCGTCGACCCGGAGGACGGCGAGGTCTACCTCTACACGCAGTACGAGCCGGCCGACGCCCGCCGCGTCTTCGCCAACTTCGAGCAGCCCGACCTCAAGGCGCCGTACCGCTTCGAGGTGGACGCGCCCGAGGGCTGGACGGTCTGGTCGAACGGCGTGGGCGAGCAGGACGCCGAGGGGCGGTGGCGGTTCGCCGAGACGGCGCCCATCTCCACGTACATCACCTGCGTGGTGGCCGGCCCGTACCACTACGTCACGGACACCTACAAGCGCACCTTCGCCGACGGCTCCGAGCTGGAGATCCCGCTGGGCGCCATGTGCCGCAAGGGGCTCGCCAAGCACTTCGACGCGGACGACGTCTTCCTGATCACCAAGCAGGGCTTCGACTTCTTCCACGACAACTTCGACTACCCGTACCCCTTCGGGAAGTACGACCAGGCCTTCGTCCCCGAGTACAACCTCGGCGCGATGGAGAACCCGGGCATGGTCACCTTCCGCGAGGAGTACATCTACCGCGGCAAGGTCACGCAGGCGGCGTACGAGCGCCGGGCGAACGTGATCCTGCACGAGATGGCCCACATGTGGTTCGGCGACCTGGTCACCATGGTGTGGTGGGACGACCTGTGGCTGAAGGAGTCCTTCGCCGACTTCATGGGCTCCTTCTCGCTCGCCGAGGCGACCCGCTTCACCAACAGCTGGGTGACCTTCGCCAACAACCGCAAGGCCTGGGCGTACCGCGCCGACCAGCTGCCGTCCACCCACCCGGTCACGGCCGACATCCGTGACCTGGAGGACGCCAAGCTCAACTTCGACGGCATCACCTACGCCAAGGGCGCCTCGGTCCTGAAGCAGCTGGTGGCGTACGCGGGCCGGGACGCGTTCCTGGAAGGCGCGCGCCGCTACTTCAAGCGCAACGCCTACGGCAACACGCGTCTGGGCGACCTCCTGTCGGTCCTGGAGGAGACCTCCGGCCGCGACATGAAGGCCTGGGCGAAGTCCTGGCTGCAGACCTCCGGTGTCAACACCCTCACCCCGGACGTCACCTACGGCGCCGACGGCCGGATCACCGAGCTCGCCGTCGCCCAGGAGGGCGAAGAGCTGCGCCCCCACCGCGCCGCCGTCGGCCTGTACCGCCTCTCCGGCGGGGACCTCGTGCGCTACGCGCGCGTGGAGGCCGACATCACCGGCGCCCGCACGGTGGTGGCCGAGCTCGCCGGGCAGGAGAAGCCCGACCTGGTCCTCGTCAACGACGACGACCTGACCTACTGCAAGGTCCGCTTCGACGAGGGCTCGCTGGCCACCCTGCGCGCCCACCTCGGCGACATCACCGACCCCCTGGCCCGCGCGCTGTGCTGGTCGGCGCTGTGGAACCTGACCCGTGACGGCCTCATGCCGGCCCGGGACTTCCTGGCGATCGTGCTCGCCTTCGCGGGCCGCGAGACCGACATCGGCGTGCTCCAGATGGTGCACGCCTGGGCGCAGTCGGCGGTCACCCACTACGCGGCGCCGGAGTGGCGGCCGGAGGGCGGGCGGCTGCTCGCCGAGGGCGGGCTGCGCGAGCTGCGGCTCGCCGAGCCGGGCAGCGAGCACCAGCTGACCTGGGCGCGCTTCTTCGCCGCCGTGGCCTCCTCGGACGCCGACCTCCAGCTCCTGGAGGGCCTCCTCGACGGCTCGGCCGCCGTCGACGGCCTGGTCGTCGACCAGGAGCTGCGCTGGGCGTTCCTCCAGCCGCTGGCCACCCACGGGCGCGCCGACGAGACGCGGATCGGCGCCGAGCTCGCCCAGGACGACACCGCGACCGGCAAGCGCCACCAGGTGCGCTGTCTGGCCGCCCGCCCGTCGGCGGCGGTCAAGGCACAGGCCTGGGCGCAGGTCGTCGAGTCGGACGCGCTGTCCAACGCCCTGGTGGAGGCGACGATCGCGGGCTTCGTGCAGCCCTCGCAGCGCGAGCTGATCGCGCCGTACGCGGAGAAGTACTTCGCGGTGATCGAGCGGATCTGGGCCGAGCGGTCCATCCAGATCGGCATGGACGTGGTCCGCGGGCTGTTCCCGGGGCTCCAGGACCGTGCCGAGACCCTCGCCGCGACCGACGCGTGGCTCGCGGACCACGCCGACGCCGCCCCGGCGCTGCGCCGTCTCGTCCTGGAGGCGCGGGACGACCTGGCGCGGGCGCTGCGGGCGCAGGAGTGCGACGGCCGCGCCGCGTAGTCCCGTGGGCGAGCAGGGCCCCCTGTCGGCGCATGCCAGGGGGCCCTACTCGGCAGTCGAACGTGCGTACTTTAGCCCCGCCTTGTCCGTATTGGGCAACGCGCTTGTAACAGCGGTTAGGTGAGGCTCTGTCGACGGAAGACCGTCGACATGAACCACAACACCCCCGACGCCCCCCTCTCCCCCCTCCCCCACACCGGCGTGGACCGGTTCCGTGAGGCCATCCGGCACGCCCGCGCCGAGGCGATGCTCACCGGCCTCGCCGCGCTCTCCCTGCACCGCTTCGCCGCCGCTCCCTCGCCGGGCATGATCGACCGGGTCGACGTGCTCGTGCCGCGCACCCGCCGGCTGCGTTCCACCGGGCACGTGCGGGTGGTGCGCACCGCCGAGCCGCCGCAGCCGCTGGAGATCGACGGGCTGCCGGTCGCCCCGGTGCCCCGGGCGCTCGCCGACGCGGTCTCGGCACTGACCGACGCGGGCGTGGTACGCCGGCTGCTCACCGAGGCGGTCAGTGGCGGGCACTGCGAACCGGGCGCGGTGGTACGGGAGTTGAACCGGGCCCGGCTGCTCACCCGCCCGCATGTGGTGGACGCGGTGGACTCGCTGCTCGCCGAGGGCCGATCGATCGCGGAGGACCGGCTGTACGCGATGGTGCGGGAGTTCGCGCTGCCGGACCCGTTGTGGAACGTGGACCTGCGGCTGCCGGGCGGCCCGCACCTGGGCGGCGTGGACGCCTACTGGCCCGACCAGGCGGTCGCCGTCGAGCTGGACACCCGGGCGCCGCGGCAGGACGACGACGCGCTGTGGTCGGAGTACACGCGCAAGCGCGAGCACCTGGAGCGGCTCGGGATCACCGTCGTGCATCTCACCCCGCGCAAGCTGCGCGAGGCGATGGACCAGCAGGCGACCGTGGTCCGTACGGCCCTGATGGCCGCGGCGGACCGGCAGCCGCCCGCGTATGTCGTCGTCCTGCCCCGCTGAGGCCTACTTCTCGGGGGATGCGCTCGGGGACGCGCTCGGGACTGTGCCGCAGAACTCCGCCTCCAGGAGGGCCTGTGTGTCGCCCGTCCAGTCGGCGTTGAAGTTCGCGGCGAGCGAGTGCTCACCGTCCCGGGTGGCCACCGCCTGGGAGCTGGAGCCGTGGATGCCGCCGCTGTGGCCCCAGATCTCCTTGCCGCAGCTCAGCCCGATCTCCATCAGACCGAGCCCGTACCGCGGCGCCCCTGCCTCGGGGGACATGGCGACCGTGTCGGTCATCTCCTTCATCTCGGCCTTCGGCAGCAGCCGGCCCTTGAGCAGGGCACGGTAGAAGGTCTGCAGGTCGTTCGCGTCGGAGATCATCTCGCCCGCCGCGCTCGCGATGCTCGGGTTGAGTTCGGTGACGTCGTAGGTCGGTCCGGTGGTGGCGTCCAGGGACAGCTTCGAGTACGCGGGGGAATGCGGCCGCGGCATACGGGACTTGGTCCCGGGGACGCTGGTGGCGCGCAGCTTGAGCGGCTTGATGATCCGGTGCTCGACGGCCTGGCCGTACGGGCGTCCGGTGACCTTCTCGATGACCATGCCGGCGAGCACGAAGTTGGTGTTGGAGTAGTTCCAGGAGGTGCCGGGCGCGAAGTCCGGCTCGTGGTTCATCGCGACGGCGACGAGCTGCCGCGGGGTCCAGGTGTCGTAGCGGTGCTGGAGGAAGTCCGGGCCGAAGACCTTCGCCTGGAAGCCCGGGTCCTCGGTGTAGCCGTAGATCCCGCTGGTGTGGTTGAGGAGCTGGCGGACGGTGATCGCGCGCCCGTCGTGGCCGTGGCCGCGGACGACGCCGGGCAGCCACTTCTCGACCTTGTCGTCGAGGTCGATCCGGCCCTCGGCCTGGAGCTGGAGCAGGACGGTGGCGGTGAAGGTCTTGGTGATGGAGCCGACCCGGAAGCGGTCGTCGCCGCCGCGCTCGCCTGCGGTGCCGGTCCATCGGTCCCTGCCGTCGCGGGCCTGGGCGACCGCGCCGGGCACGCCCTGCGCCACGGCCGCGTCGAGGGCCTGCTGGGTGGCGGCGTGGGAGGTGCGGGCCGGCTCGGGCGGGGCGGCGGCGACGGCGGGTGCGGCAAGCGCGGTGGCGGTGATCCCGGCGACGAGTCCGGCGGCGAGGAGGGTACGGACGGTGCGTGCGGTGCGGAGGGTGCGGACGGTGCGTGCGGTGCGTGCGGCTGACATGCGGACTCCCGTGTTCCCGTGATCATGCGTGCTGTGGTCACGGGAGGGGACCACCCGGGGTGCGGGGCGGGTTGAGCCGCCCCGCACGGGTTGAGCCGTTTTCAGCCGTTCGCCGGACCGGTGAGCGGCGAACGGCCCAACGGGGGCCGGTCACGCCAGAGTTGGAGGCCGATGTCGACGAGATCGACCCGGTCGAGACCGGGCACGGCGTCGAGCGGATGCCAGGCGGCGAGATCGGTGGACCCGTTGATCTCGTGCCGCAGTTCGCCGCCGGTGATCCGGGCCTCGTAGAGGATCCGCAGCCCCTGCCAGTCGCCGGGCCGGCCGAGCCGGAACATGAAGTCGCGGCGGATGGAGTCGATGCCGAGCAGCACGGTGGGCTCGGCCACGTACCCGGTCTCCTCCTCGACCTCCCGCACGACGGTCTCGACCGGCTCCTCGCCGTGGTCCATCCCGCCGCCGGGCAGCGTCCACCGCTTGCGCCCGTCCTTGGCCACCCAGCGGGCGAGCAGTATCTCGTCGTCCCGCACACACACGGCGTAGGCCGCCACCCGCAACTCCTGCTTCATACAGCGAGGTTAGAGCGAGTCCTCAGAACCAGTAGGCCGGATACCGCCGCCCCGTCAGGCGCGCGCCCGCCAGGCCGGCGCCCACAAGGAGCACGGTCGCGAGGGCGAGGAGCGCCAGGAAGGGCCAGAACGGAGGGTGCTGGAGGGTGACGATGACCGCCGTGGCGGCGGCCGGGGAGTGCGGGGTGCGGGCGGCGGCCATCACGCCGAGGGCGAGGCCGCCGGCCAGGGCGGCAGCCCAGAGGCCGGGGCCGGTGACGGCGAGGACGGCGAACCCGGTGAGGGCGGAGAGGAGCTGGCCGCCGACGACCGAGCGGGGCTGGGCGAGCGGCAGGTCGGGGGCGCCCGCGACGAGCGCCATGCTGGCGGCGAGCGGCGGGATGAGCAGCGGCTGGCGGAGCGCCGTCCCGACGGCGACGAGCAGCAGCAGGGCGCTGACGCTGACGGCGGTGGAGGCGAGCAGCACACGCGGCCGGGGCCGGGCGGGGGCGCCTGAGGTCCGGGCGGGGGCGGCGAGGGGCGGGGCGGTCGTCACAGGTGATCCTCCAGGGATGCGGGCCGGGGGCGTGTCCCACCCCTCACAGCTAACCTCTCATCGCGACTTTAGAGGTTAGTAATGGCGTCACGCAACCAGTCACGTAACCTTGAGGGGTTAGTCTGAAAACCGCCGCCGAGGAGGGCGCCCGCCATGACCGTCCCGAACGCCGCCGCCCCCGACCCCCGGCCGCTCACCGGTGAGCCCGTCTCCCTCGACCTGCTCAACACCCGCTGGATGGCGGACGGCGTACGGCAGGACCTGCTGACCGGCACCGACGGCCTGGCGATCTGGCTGGCCGCCAACGGGCTCGACGGGCGGTTCGCCGCCGACCCGGCCACCCTGCGGCACACCCTCACCGCCCGCGACGCGCTCGGCGCCCTGGTCGACCGGCCCGGCGACCCCGCGGCCACCGCCCGGGTGGACGCGGTCCTCGGCCACGGGCGCATCCGGGCCACCCTCACCGCGGAAGGCCCCGGCGAGCAGCCGGAGTTCGCCGATCCGGCCTGGGGCCCCGGCTGGACCGCCGCCCGCGACTACCTCGACCTGCTGCGCACCCAGCCGGACCGCATCCGCAAGTGCGCCCACGAGGCGTGCATCCTGCACTTCTTCGACACCTCGCGGAACGGCACCCGCCGCTGGTGCTCGATGGCCCTGTGCGGCAACCGGGCCAAGGCCTCGCGGCACTACGCCCGCACGAAGGACCAGTAGTCCCGAGGAACCGGTAGCCCCGAGAGACCGGCGACCCCGAGGCGGCCTCCCGCCCCCGGGGTCACCTCGGGACGGTCCGGGCGATCCCGGGAAATCGCCGGTAACCCTCCCGCAACCCCCTGCCGATACATCCCTGTTGGGGAGATTTACGCCCTGTGGCGCATGAACCGCGGTGGCGGATTTCCGCCATGCGCGCATTCCGTCGCCCGGTAACTCTCCCCAAAACCCTGTGACTTACGAAAGGCTGAGCGGTCATCCGGTACCGAAATCCGGACCCTCTTCTTTCACTTCAGGGATGTAAATGACCACCCCCGAATCGCAGAGCTCCATACCCGGGCGCTCGACCCCCGGGACCAGACGCGCGGCCCGTATCGCCGCCGCCGCCGGACTCGTGACCGCGCTGATCGCGAGCGGCGCCGCCCCCGTCCTGGCCGTCGACGCCCCGGCCGCCGGCACCCCGGCCACCTCCCCGGCGAAGACCGCCGACCCGGCCGACAAGCTCGGCGTCACCGACGCCCAGCGGCTCGACGAGGCCGAGGCCGCGCACAAGCCGAACGTCACGGTGCTCGTCGCCACCGCCCCCGGCGCCACCGAGCAGGTCGCGGGCCAGCTGGACGCCGTCCCCGGCGCCTCCGTCGGCCGCCAGGACGACAAGCTCGGCTACGTCCGCGCCACCCTGCCGACCGCGAAGGCCGACGCGGCCATCAAGGCCGCGACCAGGCTCTCCTCGGTCCAGTCGATCGACCTCCAGGCGGAGATCGAGCTCGACGACCCGAAGCCCGACGCCGGCACCACCGGCGCCGTCGAGGGCACCACGGTCACGCAGACCTACCCGGCGCCCGGCAAGTACACGCCGGCGAAGAACCCGTACAACCCGTCCTTCGAGACCGGTGCGGTCGACTTCGTCCAGGACCACCCCAAGGCCGACGGCCGCGGCGTGACCATCGGCATCCTCGACTCCGGTGTCGACCTCGGCCACCCGGCCCTGCAGAAGACCACCACCGGCGAGCGCAAGATCGTCGACTGGGTCACCGCCACCGACCCGCTGACCGAGGGCGACGCCACCTGGCGCGCCCAGATCACCCCGGTCGCCGGCCCCGTCTTCAGCGCGAGCGGCCGGAGCTGGAACGCCCCCGAGGGCGCCTTCAGCTTCAGCGTGTTCCGCGAGTCGGCCACCGCGGGCGGCGACCCGAAGGGCGACATCAACCGCGACGGCGACACCACCGACGTCTTCGGTCTGCTCTACGACGCCGCCGCCGGCACCGTCCGGGTCGACAACGACCAGAACGGCGACTTCACGGACAACGAGCCGATGAAGCCGTACAAGGACGGCAACCAGGTCGGCTACTTCGGCACCGACAACCCGGCCACCGAGGTCGTCGAGAAGGTCCCGTTCGTCGTGCAGATCCGCAAGGACGTGCCGATGGACCCGGCCGGCGGCACCTGGGTCGGCAAGAAGGCCGACTTCGTCAACATCGGTCTCGTCGAGTCCGCGCACGGCACCCACGTCGCCGGCATCACCGCCGCCAACGGCCTGTTCGGCGGAAAGATGAAGGGCGCAGCGCCCGGCGCGAAGCTCGTCTCCATGCGCGCCTGCACCTGGACCGGCGGCTGCACCAACACCGCGCTCACCGAGGGCATGATGGACCTCGTCGCCAACCGCGGCATCGACATCGTCAACATGTCCATCGGCGGTCTGCCGCTGCAGAACGACGGCGACAACGTGCGCGCCCGCCTCTACACCCGTCTCATCGACGAGTACGGCGTGCAGCTGGTCATCTCGGCCGGCAACGAGGGCCCGGGCATCAACACGATCGGCGACCCCGGCCTGGCCGACAAGGTCCTCTCGGTCGGCGCGGCCGTCTCCAAGGAGACCTGGGCCGCCAACTACGGCTCGGCCGTCGAGAAGAAGTACGCGATGTTCCCGTTCTCCTCGCGCGGCCCGCGCGAGGACGGCGGCTTCACGCCGACCATCACCGCCCCCGGCTCGGCCGTGAACTCCATCCCGACCTGGCTGGCCGGCCAGGGCGTCGCCGAGGCCGGCTACACCCTGCCCGCCGGTTACGGCATGCTCAACGGCACCTCGATGTCCTCGCCGCAGGCGGCGGGCGCGAGCGCGCTGCTGATCTCGGCCGCCAAGCAGAAGCGCATCGCGCTCTCCCCGAACACCCTGCGCACCGCGCTCACCTCGACCGCGAAGCGCATCCCGGGCACCGCGGCCCACGAGCAGGGCGCCGGCCTCATCGACATCGAGGAGGCCTGGGACTCGATCCTGTTCGGTGCCACCGCCCACGACTACAAGGTCGAGGCCCCGGTCGACACCGCGATCTTCCCGGCCCCGCACACCGGCACCGGCGTGTACGACCGCGAGGGCGGCCTCAAGGTCGGCCAGAAGAAGGTCTACGACGTCACCGTCACCCGTACCAGCGGCCCGGACCGGAACGTCTGGCACGAGCTGAGCCTGAAGTACAACGACGGGACCTTCCGCATCCTCGGCGAGGACTTCGTCGCGCTGCCGCTGAACAAGCCGGTCACCGTCCGGCTTGAGGCCCGCCCGCGGACCGCCGGCGTGCACAGCGTCATCCTGGAGGCCGACGACCTGTTCACCGAGGGCGTCGACAAGCAGATCCTCGCCACCTCGGTCGTCTCGAACGACCTGGTCGCGCCGGGCTACGGCTACTCCGCCACCGGCTCCGTGCAGCGGAACAGCCACAAGTCCTACTTCGTGACCGTGCCGAAGGGCGCCAAGACCCTCGAGGTCGCGATCGGCGGGCTGAAGGAGAAGAGCCAGACCCGGTTCATCACCCAGCACCCGTACGGCGTGGCCCTGGAGGACAACGCGACCAACCAGTGCTACCCGCACTACAACCCGGCGAACACCTGCCGCCCGGACGTGCGCTCCTACGCGAACCCGATCCCGGGTGTCTGGGAGATCATCGTCGAGTCCCGCCGCACCTCGCCGGACCTGGACAACCCGTTCACCCTGGAGGTGTCCGTCCTCGGCGCCGACTTCGACCCGGCCGTCCAGACGGTCGCCGAGGCGAAGATCGGCACCCCGGCCGCCGTGCAGTGGAAGGTGAGCAACGGCTTCGCCGCGCTCGACGGGCGCCTCAAGGGCGGCTCGCTCGGCTCGCAGAAGTCCGAGCGCCCGACCATCCAGCACCACGAGCAGCAGACCCGCACCGTCACCGTCGGTGAGGGCGTGGAGCGCCTCGACATCGCCATCGGCAACACCTCCGACCTGGCCGCCGACCTCGACCTCACGGTCCTGCTCGACGGCAAGCAGGTCGGCCAGTCCGCCGACGGCGACTCCGAGGAGGCCGTGAGCCTGCTCAACCCCGCCCCCGGCACGTACACCGTCGTCATCGACGGCTACTCCGTGCAGGCGGCCGGCGGCACCGCCTACGACTACAAGGACGTGTACTACTCGTCCGCGCTCGGCACCGTGAAGGTCGACGAGTCGAAGCCGGTCCAGCTGGCCAACGGCGGCACCGCCGAGGTCGCCGCCGAGGTCGTGGTGAACTCCGCCGCGCCCGAGGGCCGGCAGTTCTTCGGTGAGGTCCAGCTGCTGAACGCGCGCGGCACCGCCGCGGGCACCGGCAGCGTGGTGATCGAGAAGGTCACTCCGTAACGGACCCGGTATCCCTGGGGGCGGGCGCCGAGCGCCCGCCCCTTTCCGTTCTCGCGGGCTTCGCCGTCCCGTGACCTGTCCGACCCTTGGACAATGGATTGGACAAGGCGCCCGGGGACATACGCATCATGGAAGCGGCAGCCGCTGCACATACGCACAGAGGAGTCCCCGTGAAGGTCGGAATCGTCGGAGCCACCGGTCAGGTCGGCACGGTCATGCGCAGGATCCTGGCCGAGCGGAAGTTCCCGGTGGACGAGCTGCGCCTCTTCGCCTCCGCCCGCTCCGCGGGCAAGGTCGTGGACGGTGTGACCGTCGAGGACGCCGCCACCGCCGACTACACCGGCCTGGACATCGTGCTCTTCTCGGCCGGCGGCGCCACCTCCAAGGCCCTCGCCGAGAAGGTCGCCTCCCAGGGCGCCGTGGTGATCGACAACTCCTCCGCGTGGCGCCGCGACCCCGAGGTGCCCCTCGTGGTCTCCGAGGTCAACCCGCACGCGATCAAGGACCGCCCCAAGGGCATCATCGCCAACCCGAACTGCACCACCATGGCCGCCATGCCGGTGCTCAAGCCGCTCCACCAGGAGGCCGGCCTGACCGCGCTCGTCGCCACCACCTACCAGGCCGTGTCCGGCTCGGGCCTGGCCGGTGTCGCCGAGCTGGACGAGCAGGTCAAGGCCGTCGCGCCGCGCGCCGCCGAGCTGACCCACGACGGCGAGGCCGTCGCCTTCCCCGAGCCCGGCGTCTACCGCCGCTCCATCGCCTTCAACGTGCTGCCGCTGGCCGGCAGCCTGGTGGACGACGGCTCGCACGAGACCGACGAGGAGCAGAAGCTCCGCAACGAGTCCCGCAAGATCCTGGAGATCCCCGAGCTCAAGGTCTCCGGCACCTGCGTCCGCGTCCCGGTCTTCTCCGGCCACTCGCTCCAGGTCAACGCCCGTTTCGAGCGTCCGATCAGCGTCGAGCGCGCCTACGAGCTGCTCAAGGACGCCGAGGGCGTCGAGCTCTCCGAGATCCCGACCCCGCTCCAGGCGGCCGGCAAGGACGCCTCCTACGTGGGCCGCATCCGGGTCGACGAGACCGTCGAGCACGGCCTCGCGCTCTTCCTCTCCAACGACAACCTGCGCAAGGGCGCGGCGCTGAACGCCGTGCAGATCGCGGAGCTGGTCGCGAAGGAACTGCGGGGCTGATCCCCGTACGTACGGAGGAACGGCGGCCACCGGTGACGGTGGCCGCCGTTCTTCGTGTTCGCCCTGGGAAATGTGCCGTGCGTCTCCCGTACACCCCGTGGAAGGATGGCCCAAACGTCACGAAACCGAGGAGTTGACCGGGTGCCTGGTACGAACCTGACCCGTGAAGAGGCCCAGCAGCGGGCGAAGCTGCTGTCCGTGGACGCGTACGAGGTCGACCTCGACCTCACCGGTGCGCAGGAGGGCGGCACCTACCGGTCCGTCACCACCGTCCGCTTCGATTCCGCCGCCGAGAACGCCGAGACCTTCATCGATCTCGTCGCCCCCACCGTGCACGAGGTGGTGCTCAACGGGCACGCCCTCGACGCGGCCGCCGTCTTCCGGGACTCCCGGATCACGCTGGCGCAGCTCAAGCAGGGCCGCAACGAGCTGAAGGTCGTCGCGGACTGCGCGTACACCAACACGGGTGAGGGCCTGCACCGCTTCGTCGACCCGGTCGACGGGCAGGCGTACCTCTACACCCAGTTCGAGGTGCCGGACGCGCGCCGGGTCTTCGCCTCCTTCGAGCAGCCCGACCTGAAGGCCACCTTCCAGTTCACCGTGAAGGCGCCCGAGGGCTGGAGCGTGATCTCCAACTCGCCCACCCCGGAGCCGAAGGACGGGGTGTGGGAGTTCGCGCCGACGCCGCGCATCTCCTCGTACATCACGGCCCTGATCGTCGGCCCGTACCACGCGGTGCACTCGACGTACGAGGGCAAGGACGGCCAGGTCGTGCCGCTCGGCATCTACTGCCGTCCGTCGCTCGCCGAGTTCCTCGACGCCGACCACATCTTCGACGTGACCCGGCAGGGCTTCGACTGGTTCCAGGAGAAGTTCGCGTACGACTACCCGTTCGCGAAGTACGACCAGCTCTTCGTGCCGGAGTTCAACGCCGGCGCCATGGAGAACGCGGGCGCGGTCACCATCCGCGACCAGTACGTCTTCCGCTCCAAGGTGACGGACGCGGCCTACGAGCGGCGCGCCGAGACCATCCTCCACGAGCTGGCCCACATGTGGTTCGGCGACCTGGTCACCATGGAGTGGTGGAACGACCTGTGGCTGAACGAGTCGTTCGCCACCTTCACCTCGGTCGCCTGCCAGGCCTCCGTCGAGGGCACCCGCTGGCCCAACGCCTGGACCACCTTCGCCAACGCGGAGAAGACCTGGGCCTACCGCCAGGACCAGCTGCCGTCCACCCACCCGATCATGGCGGACATCAACGACCTGGAGGACGTGCTCGTCAACTTCGACGGCATCACCTACGCCAAGGGCGCCTCCGTCCTGAAGCAGCTGGTGGCGTACGTCGGCCAGGACGAGTTCTTCCAGGGCGTGCAGGCGTACTTCAAGCGCCACGCGTACGGCAACACCCGCCTGGCCGACCTGCTCGGCGCCCTGGAGGAGACCTCCGGCCGCGACCTGAAGGCCTGGTCGAAGGCGTGGCTGGAGACCGCGGGCATCAACATCCTGCGCCCCGAGATCGAGACCGACGAGAACGGCGCGATCACCTCCTTCGCCGTCCGCCAGGAGGCCCCGGCGCTGCCCGCCGGCGCCAAGGGCGAGGCCGTCCTGCGCCCGCACCGGATCGCGATCGGCCTGTACGACCTCGACGCGGCCGGCAAGCTGGTGCGCACCGAGCGCCTGGAGCTGGACATCGACGCGGCCGAGCTGACGCCGGTCCCGCAGCTCGCCGGCAAGCAGCGCCCGGCCGTCGTGCTCCTCAACGACGACGACCTGTCGTACGCCAAGGTCCGCCTCGACGAGGTGTCCCTGAAGAACGTCACCGCGCACCTCGGCGACTTCACCGAGTCGCTGCCGCGCGCGCTGTGCTGGGCCTCCGCCTGGGACATGACCCGGGACGGGGAGCTCGCCACCCGCGACTACCTGGACCTGGTGCTCTCCGGCATCACCAAGGAGACCGACATCGGCGTGGTGCAGTCGCTGCAGGGCCAGGTGAAGACGGCCCTCGACCTGTACGCGGCGCCGGAGTGGCGCGCCGAGGGCCTGGCCCGCTGGGGTACGGCCGCGCAGGAGCAGCTGCGGGCGGCGGCCCCGGGCAGCGACCACCAGCTGGCGTGGGCGCGGGCCTTCGCGGCGACCGCCCGTGAGGACGCCGAGCTCGGCCTGCTCGCGGCGCTGCTCGACGGCGGCGAGACGATCGAGGGCCTGGCGGTGGACGCCGAGCTGCGCTGGGCGTTCGTGCAGCGGCTCGCGGCGGCCGGCCGGTTCGACGAGGCCGAGATCGCGGCCGAGCTGGAGCGCGACAAGACGGCCGCGGGCGAGCGCCACGCGGCCACGGCCCGCGCGGCCCGTCCGACGGAGGCGGCGAAGGCCGAGGCGTGGGCGTCGGTCGTGGAGTCCGACACGCTGGCGAACGCCGTGCAGGAGGCCGTGATCCACGGCTTCGTGCAGGCGGACCAGCGCGAGCTGCTCGCCCCGTACACGGAGAAGTACTTCGCCTCGATCAAGCGGGTCTCCGAGACCCGCAGCCACGAGATGGTCCAGCAGATCGTGGTGGGCCTCTACCCGACGCTCCAGGTGTCGCAGGCGACCCTGGACGCCACGGACGCGTGGATCGCGGCGAACGACCCGGCCCCGGCCCTGCGCCGTCTGGTGACCGAGTGCCGCGCGGGCGTCGAGCGCGCCCTGAAGGCGCAGGCGGCGGACGCGGCCTGATCCTTCTGAGCCGGTAGGTGAGGGGCCCCGGACCGATGTCGGTCGGTCCGGGGCCCTTCGTCTTCTGCGCGTACGGGTAGGGGTACGGGCTCGGGTACGCGCTCGGCTCGGCGTCAGTCCGTCAGGCGGGCGTACCTCGCGCGCAGTTCGGCGGCACCGTCCTCGGTGAGGCTGCCGTGCAGGCGCATCCGGGCGACGCCGCCGTCCGGGAAGGCGTCCAGGCGCACATGGGTGACGACGGCACGGGCGGCGAGCGGGAAGCGGTGCAGGGTGTCGGGCTGGAGGCGGGTGCGCGGGATGATCTCGAACCACTCTCCCTTCTCGCCGTCGCGGCCCTGGAGGGAGATCCAGCCGGCCGCGTTGCCCTTGAGGTAGGCGGTGTCGATCTCGACGGCGCGGACGGCGCCCTGGGCGGCGAGCCGGAAGCGCACCCAGTCGTTGGTGCCGCGGACCCGGCGGCGGCGGTTCTCCCAGCCGTCGTCCATCTTGCGCGAGGTGCCGGGCAGGATGATCTGGGTGGGCGAGGAGTAGAACCGGTCGGAGGCGTCCTCATAGGCGCCGCCGTTGAGGACGGCGACGAGGTCGAGAGTGCCGAGGACGTCCAGCCACTCGGGGTCCGGGACGACCTCGCCGTGCACGCGGAGGCGGGCGATGCCGCCGTCCGGGTGCTGGCAGAGCCGCAGGTGGGTGTAGCGGCGCTCGGCGCTGATCTCGAAGCCGTTGGCGGCGTGGCCGCGCACGGGGGTGGGCGGCACGAGCTCCTCCCACGTGGTCTCCAGGAGCTCCTCGGGGCTAGGGCTTCCCTCGACGGCGGCGGCCTGGACGCTCACCTTCTGCGGGTAGTTGCCGCGGAAGTGGGCGGTGTCGACGACGATGCCGCGGATGACGCCGGGGGCGCCGAGGCGGACGATCGCCCAGTCGTGGTCCTCGGGCGCGGGGAACGGGTGGCCGGCGTCGGCGCCGCGGCGGCGCCGGGTCTCCCAGCCGTCCATGATCTTGCCCTTGTGGCCGAAGTGCTCGGGGTCGAACACGGCCCGCTCGCGGACGAGCAGGTTCTCCCGCTCGGCGAAGAACTCGTCGTTGGCGGCGACGACACCGGCGCCGAGGCGCCGGTCGGCGAGGTCGACGAGCTCGGTGAAGGGGAAGTCGCCGGTGCGGTAGTCGGCGTACGGGTCGCCGCCGGCGTACGGCGCGGCGTCGTTGGCGTGCGGGTCCTGGTCCTGGGTCGGGTCGTTCGCGTCGAAGCTCATGTCTCGACTGTGCCGCCGACGCACCTCGCAGGTCCATCGAATGTTTTCGACAGATTTCTTCAGCTCTGCTGAACGATCTCACCCTGCGTGGCGGCCTGGCGCAGGGCCGCCAGGACCCGGGCGACGGCCGGGCCTTCCTCCGCTCCGCGCCGTACCGCCGCGACGACATGGCGGCGGGGCTGGTCGGCGGAGAGCACCCGCATGACGACCCCGGAGCCGGTGCGGCGCTCGGCGGCGGCCATCCGGGGCACCAGGGCGACGCCCATCCCGGCCTCGACCATGGCGAGGATCGCGGTCCAGCCGGCCGCGCTGTGCGCCTGCTCGGGCACGAAGCCGGCGACCTCGCAGGCGGCGGTGGTGATCTCGGACCAGGGCCCGGAGCCGCCGAAGATCCAGGGCTCGGCGGACAGGTCGGCGAGCCGCAGCCCGGGCGCGCCGGCGAGCGGGTGCCCGGCGGGCAGGGCGACGTCGAGCGGGTCGGCGAGCAGCGGCACCCGGCTGAACCGGGGATCGCGGGCGGTGGGCGCGTGGGCGGCGAGGGAGAGGGCCAGGTCGGCCTCGCCGGCGGCGAGGAGTTCGTACGCCTCCGCCGCCTCGGCCTCGCGGACCCGGACGTCGAGCCCGGGGTGGGCGGGACGCAGCGCCTGGACGGCGGGGACGACGAGCGCGGAGACGGCGGTGGAGAAGGCGGCGACCCTGACCCGGCCGGCCTCGCCGCGCCGATGGGCGTCGAGCTCGGCCTCGGCCCGTTCCAGCTGCGCGAAGACGGCCTCGGCGTGCCGCAGCACCAGGTGGGCGGCGTCGGTGAGCCGGACCCGCCGGCCGTGGGCCTCCAGGACGGGCACCCCGAGCTGCTTGGAGAGGTTGGTGAGCTGCTGGGAGACGGCCGAGGGGGTCATGCGCAGAGCCTGCGCGGTCGCGGTGACGGTGCCGCGGTCGCGCAGGCTGCGGAGGATCTGGAGCTTCTTGATGTCCCACTCGGTCATGGGCGGCAACCTACCGGCTCACCGAAGCTTTCCGGCTGTTCTCTTCAGTGGAGCCGAACGATGCGGCGGTGGGCTCCGCTCCCCCGGGCTCCTGCTTCTTCGCGCGGGGCGCGAGCTGACCGGCCAGGGTGGCGCCGAAGGCGATGCCCATGCCGAGCAGCTGGACCGGGCCGAGGGCCTGGCCGAGGGCGGCCCAGCCGATGACGGCGGCGGTGATCGGCGAGAGCGGGCCGAGCAGGGTGACGGAGGAGGCGCTGAGCCGCTCGATGCCGCGGAACCAGAGGAAGTAGGAGATCGCGGTGTTGCCGAAGGCGAGGTAGGCGTAGCCGCCGAGGTTGGCGCCGGTGAGGGCCGGCGGGGCGCCCTCGATGGCGAAGGCCAGCGGCAGGATGATCAGGCCGCCGGCGGTGAGCTGCCAGCCGGTGAGCGCGAGGGCGCCGACGCCCTCGGGGCGGCCCCAGCGCTTGGTGAACACGGTGCCGGCGGACATCGAGAGGGCGGAGAGCAGTCCGGCGACGACGCCGACCGCGTCGAACGCCGCACCTGCCTTGAGCACCACGAGACTGACGCCGAAGGCGGCGGCGATGGCGGTGAGCAGGGCCTTCACCGTGGGCCTGTCGCCGAGCACCAGCGCGGCGAGGCCGACCACGAAGAGCGGCCCGACGGAGGCGACGACGGCGGCGACACCGCCGGGCAGCCGGTAGGCGGCGAGGAAGAGGAGCGGGAAGAAGGCGCCGATGTTGAGCGCGCCGAGGACCGCGGACTTCCACCACCAGGCGCCCCGCGGAAGCGTGCGGGTGAGGGCGAGCAGCAGCAGCCCGGCGGGCAGGGCCCGCATCAGACCGGTGAAGAGCGGCCGGTCGGGCGGCAGGAACTCCGTGGTGACGACGTAGGTCGAGCCCCAGGAGACCGGGGCGAGGGCGGTCAGGGCGACGGTGGCGGCCTTGCGGGACATGACGGTTCCCCCCTGCAATGACTGGCTTGGCAGTCATTAACTTAGCACTAAGCTACTTAGGCGCAAGCGACTTACTTGTAAGTGACTCAATAGAGAGGGAAACTGGCCGTATGGACAACCACGACGCCGTCGACGCCATCACCGACCAGTGGGCCGCCGTCCGGCCGGACCTGGACACGCTGCCGATGGCCGTCTTCGGGCGGATCTACCGCCTCTCCGCCGCCATGCACGGGAGGGTGGACAAGGCCTACAAGCCGTACGGGGGCATGGCGCTCGGCGAGTTCGACGTGCTCGCCACACTGCGCCGCTCCGGGGAGCCGTACACGCTCTCACCGCGCGAGCTGACCGCCACGCTGATGATCACGACGGGCGGGATGACCGGCCGGCTCGACAAGCTGGAGCGGGCCGGGCTGCTCACCCGCAGCCCCGACCCGAACGACCGGCGCGGGCTGCGGGTCACCCTCACCGAGGAGGGCCGGGACCTGGTCGACCAGGCCGTCGGCGCCGGACTCGCCCAGCAGCGCGCCGCGCTCGAGTCGGCGCTCACCGCCGAGGAGGCGGAGCAACTGGCCGGGCTGCTGCGCAGGCTGCTCGCGACCACGGCCTGAGCGGCCACAGCCCGACGACAGACGACACGCGAGGGCGCCGCGCGTCGTAGCCGTCGCCCTTGGGCTTGGTGAGCGCCTTGGCGGCGGTGAGCAGCTCGGAGTAGGTCTTCGGGGGC
>NZ_JBEZHV010000028.1:0-96639 GCF_040650755.1 Streptomyces sp. NPDC048623 | reverse complement strand
TGAAACCCTTCGACCCCAGCGCCCCCGACGACACCCCCGACCGGCTCGCCGACATCCCCGAGATCGAGCCGACGCATGCCGGGGGGGCAACACCCGTGGACTCAGTAGGACTTCGGCAGTCCCAGCGTGTGGTGCGACACGAAGTTGAGGATCATCTCCCGGCTGACCGGGGCGATCCGGGCCACTCGGGAGAGGCCGAGCAGCGAGGCGAGGCCGTACTCGGCGGTGAGCCCGTTGCCGCCGAGGGTGTGGATGGCCTGGTCGACGGCCCGGGCACCGGCCTCCGCCGCGGCGTACTTCGCCATGTTCGCGGCCTCCCCCGCGGCCATGTCGGCGCCGGCGTCGTACAGTTCGGCGGCCTTGCGGGTCATCAGACGCGCCAGCTCCAGCTCGATGTGGACCTGGGCGAGCGGATGCGCGACCGCCTGGTGGGCACCGATCGGCGCCGACCACACCTGGCGGGTCCGGGCGTAGTCGACCGCCTTGGCCAGGGCGTACCGCCCCATGCCCACCGCGAACGCGGCCATCATGATCCGCTCCGGGTTCAGACCGGCGAACAATTGCTGGAGGCCGGCGTCCTCGTGCCCGACCAGCGCGTCGGCCGGCAGCCGTACGTCGTCCAGGAACAGCTCGAACTGGCGCTCCGGCGCGGTGAGTTCCATCGCGATCTCACGGAACTCGAAGCCGGGGGCGTCACGCGGGACGACGAACAGACAGGGCTTCAGGCGGCCGGTGCGCTCGTCCTCCGTACGCCCCACGACCAGCGTCGCGTCGGCCTCGTCCACCCCGGAGACGAACACCTTGCGCCCGCTCAGCAGCCAGTCCGCGCCGTCGCGGCGCGCCGTGGTGGTCAGCCGGTGGGAGTTGGACCCCGCGTCCGGCTCCGTGATGCCGAAGGCCATCCGGGACGTGCCGGCGGCGAGCCCCGGCAGCAGCCGCCGCTTCTGCTCCGGGGTGCCGAAGCGGCTGATCACCGTGCCGCAGATCGCGGGCGACACCACGAGCATGAGCAGGGGGCTGCCGGCCGCGCCCAGCTCCTCCATGACGAGGGACAGCTCGGTGATGCCGCGGCCCCCGCCGCCGTACTCCTCGGGCAGGTTGACCCCCAGGTAGCCCAGCTCGCCGGCCTCGGTCCAGAGCTCCTCCGGGGACCACGGGCGGCCGGATCCGCCGTTCCGGCCCGCGCCCCGCCCCCGCGCGAAGGCGGCGACGGCCTCGCGCAGGGCACGGTGCTCCGGGCTCTCGACGAAACCGCCCGCGCGCCCGACGTCCACGCGCCCGCCGTCCGCGCGCCCGCCGTCCGCGCTCATCGGTCCAGCTCCGCGAGGATCTCCGCGGTGTGCTCCCCGTGGGCCGGAGCGGCACCGCGCAGCGAGTCGAGGCCGGCGCCGAAGCGGACCGGGAAGCGCACCTGCCGGCGGGGTTCCGAGGTCGGCGAGCCCGGCAGCACCCCCACCAGTTCGCGGGCCGCGACATGCTCGTCGGCGAGGAACTCGCCGGCCGTCTCGTACACCGGGGCCCAGGGCAGGTCGAGGCCGGAGAGCCGGGCGGACCACCACTCCAGGTCGCGGCGGGCGAACACGTCCGTGAGGAGCGCCCGGATCTCCGTGCGGGCCCGGGTGCGGTCGGCCCTGCGGTCGTAACGGGCGTCGTCGAACTCGGGGAACTCCGCGGCGAAGGCCGTGCGGAACACCAGCCAGAACTTGTCCTCGAAGCTCGCGAAGGCGATCCGCCGCCCGTCGGCCACGGTGAACACGTCGTTGTCGCCGGTGACGAGGGGGCTCTCGGCGGGGTCGGCCAGGCCGAGCAGGGGCAGGGCGAGCGGTCCGGCCCAGCCGGCCGCCGCCTCGTGCAGCGACACGTCCAGGTGCTGGCCCTCGCCGGACTCCCGGGCCGCGCCGACCGCCACGACCAGGGACAGCGCCGCGTACATCGCGCCCGCGAGGTCGGCCACCCGCACCCCGACCCGGTCCACGGTCTCCCCGGGCCGGTGGGGGACGGCGAAGAAGCCCGACAGGGCCAGGAAGTTCAGGTCGTGGCCGGGCCTGGCCGCGTACGGACCGGTCTGGCCGAAGCCGGTGACCGAGCAGAGCACCACCCGCGGGTTCGCCTCGCGCAGGCGCTCGTACCCGAGCCCCATGCCCGCCAGGACCCCGGGCCGGTGGCTCTCCACGACCGCGTCGCAGCGCTCCACGAGCCGCAGCAGCGTCTCGCGCCCCGCCGGGTCGCGCAGATCGAGGACGACCGAGCGCTTGTTGCGGTTCAGGGACGCGAAGGTCTCGGGGTCCACCAGCCGTCCGTAGTCGCCCCCTTCGGGGCTCTCCACCTTGATCACATCGGCGCCGAGGTCGGCGAGCAGCACCGTGGCGAAGCCGCCCGGCAGCAGCCGCGACAGATCGATGATCCGCATCCCGGCCGGTCCCGGCCGGCCCGCCGTCGCATCCACCCGCATCTCACTCCCTCTCCGGCGCGCCCTCCGAGCGGGCACAGGCGGGCGCACGTTACCGGCGCCCCGGCCGCGCGGCCTCGACGAAAGCTGTACGGAACCTGCCTCCCCCGGCACGTTCCCCCGCGAGAGGGAGCCGCATCCAGTCGCCGGCGGGATCCGGTAACGAGGCGCCCCGGCTTGGCTGGAAGCACCGCAGAACGCCGCCCCAGCACACCGCCGAGGAGCCTCACCATGCGCACCCTGACCGCACCGTCCGCCGCGGACACCGCGACCGGCACCGCGACCGACACCGCGCTCACCGAGTCGGTCCGGCTCGCCGACACCACCCTCCCGCTCTCCCCGCACACCGTCGGCTCCCTGCTGCGGGAGGTCGCCGCCGAGCGCCCCGGCACCGTCGCCCTGGAGTCGGTCCCGGACGACGGCTCGGCCCCCCGCAGCTGGACGTACGCCCAGCTGCTCGCCGAGGCCGAGGGCATCGCCGGCGGACTGCGGGAGCGCGTCGGCCTCGGCGCCCGGATCGCCCTGTGGGCACCGAACGTGCCGGAGTGGCCGATGATCGAGTACGCGGCGGCGCTGGCCGGGGTGACCCTGGTGACCCTCAACCCGGCGCTGCGCGCCGAGGAGCTGGCCCACGCCCTGCGCACCTCCGAGGCGGAGCTGCTCATCCACGCGGACCGCAGCCGCGCCTACGACATGGCCTCCGTGGCCCGCGCCGTCGCCGCGGAGCTGCCCGGGCTGCGGCACGTGCTGTCGCTGGGCGACCCGGAGGCGCTGCGCGGCTGCGCGCCGCTGCCCTCCCACGAGGAGATCGTCGCGGCCGACGTACCGGCCCAGATCCAGTTCACCTCGGGCACCACCGGCGCCCCCAAGGCCGTCCTGCTGTCCCACCGGTCCGTCGTCAACGTCGCCCGGCTGACCTTCGAGGGCCTCGGCGTCCAGGACGGCGCGACCGTGGTGTCGCCGCTGCCGATGTTCCACACCGCCGGCGCGGTCATCTCCTGCCTGGGCCCGCTGTGGAGCGGGGGCACCTTCACCCTGCTCGAACGCTTCGATCCCCAGGTCCTCTTCGAGGTGCTGCGCCGCTCCCCCGGCGCGGTGCTGACCAGCGTGCCGACCGTGCTGGCCGCGCTCAACGACGTCGCCCGGAACCGCGCCGGCGCGACGGCCCGGCTGTCCGCGGTCCTCACCGGCGCCGCCCCGGTCCGCGCCCAGCTCATCACGGAGACCGAGGAGCTCTTCTCGACCACGGTCTTCAACCTCTACGGGCAGACCGAACTGGCCTCCGTGGTCACCCTCACCCGGCCCGACGACAGCGCCGAGGACAAGACCAGCACCGTCGGACGGCCGCTGCCGCACGTCGCCTGCAAGATCGTCGACCCGGACACCGGCCGCGTGCAGCCGCTGGGCGTCCCCGGCGAGATCTGCGCCCGCGGCTACCAGCAGCTCCTCTCCTACTACGGCGACCCCGCGGCGACCGCGGCCAAGGTGGACGCGGCCGGCTGGGTCCGCACCGGCGACCTCGGGTCGATGGACGCCACCGGTGCCGTGCGCATCGAGGGCCGGCTGAGCGACCTGGTCATCCGGGGTGGGGAGAACATCGCCCCCGGTCCGATCGAGACCTTCCTCAGCACGCTGCCCGGTGTCCGCGACGCCGTCGTGGTGGGCGTTCCGGACGAGCACTGGGGCGAGATCGTCGCCGCCGTGCTGCTGCCCTCCGCCGAGCACCCGGCGGGTCCGGACCCGGATCTCCTCATCGAGCGCTGCCGCGAGCGGCTCTCGCCCCACACCATCCCCACCCGGTGGTTCACCGCCGACGCGCTGCCCCTGACCGCCTCCGGGAAGATCCAGAAGTTCCGGGTGCGCGAACTCGTCGCCGAGGGCGCCCTCACCCGCCTCGACACCCCGGCCCGCGCGCATCGCTGACGCCTCGTCACCACTTCCTCGCCGCCGCCGCACCCTCGCCGCCCGCTCACCAGCCCCGCCCTCGCCGCCCTCGCCGGAACGGATTCCACCCTCATGAAGATCTCCATGCAGCTCAGGTACGACCAGGACATCGTCGGAGCGGCCGCGCAGGTCGCCGAGCTCGAACGGGCGGGCCTCGACCTCATCTGGGTCCCCGAGGCGTACGGGTACGACGCCCCCAGCTTCATGGGCTTCCTCGCCGCCCGTACCGAGCGGATCGAGATCGGCTCCGGCATCCTGTCGGTCTACAGCCGCACCCCCGCCCTCCTCGCCATGACCGCCGCCGGCGTCGACGCGCTCTCGGGCGGCCGCTGCCACCTGGGCCTCGGCTCCTCCGGCCCGCAGGTCGTCGAGGGCCTCCACGGGGTGCCGTTCACCGCCCCGGTCACCCGCACCCGCGAGACGATCGAGGTCATGCGCGCCTTCTGGCAGCACGACAAGCCCGTGAGCTACCACGGCCGTTCGGTCCAGCTGCCGCTGCCCGAGGGAAGCGGCAGCGGCCTGGGCGTGCCGATGAAGCTGCTCACCCCGCCGGTCCGTCCCTCGGTCCCGGTGTGGGTCGCCGCGCTGGGCCCCAAGAACGTCCGGATGGTGGCCGAGACCGCCGACGGCTGGCTGCCGATGTTCTTCGTCCCCGAGTGGTGCGACCGCGTCTGGGGACCGGCGCTGCGCGCCGGCGCCGCCGCCCGCGACCCGCGGCTCGGCCCCCTGCAGATCTCGGCCGGCGGTCTCCTCGCCATCGGCCCGGACGCCGCCCGCGCCCGGGAGCTGGCCCGGGGGCAGCTCGCCCTGTTCATCGGCGGCATGGGCGCACCCGGCCACAACTACTACTACGACCTGGTCAGCCGGTACGGCTACGCCGAGGAGGCCGCCACGATCCAGCGCCTGTTCCTGGCCGGCGACAAGGCCGGAGCCGCCGCGGCCGTGCCGGCCGCGCTCCTGGAGGCCACCACGCTGTGCGGCCCGGAGAGCTATGTGAAGGACCGCCTGGCCGCCTACCGCGAGGCCGGGGTGACCCACCTCCAGGTCGTCCCCGTGCCGCAGGACGGCGAGAGCGAGGCGACGGTCGTCGCGCGCCTGAAGGACCTCGTCGGCTGACGCACGTCGCACGTCGCAGGCCGACGGGCCACGCCCGCGGCTCACGCCGGCCTCAGCGGACCTCGATGAACCCCGACTCGTACGCGATCACCACCGCCTGGGTACGGTCCCGCGCCCCCACCTTGGCCAGGGTGCTGCTCACATGGGTCTTGACGGTCTGCACGCCCAGGAACAGCTCCTCCGCGATCTCCGCGTTGGACATCCCCTGCGCCATCAGGCGCAGCACCTCCGCCTCCCGCTCGGTGAGCTGGGCCCGGGACAGCGCGCCGCGGGAGTCCCGCCGGGGGCGGCCCGCCACCAGGGTGCGCAGGGCGGCGGGGAAGAGCACCGAGTCCCCGGTGGCCACGGTGCGCACGGCCCGGACGATCTCGGCCGGCCGGGAGCGCTTCAGCAGGAAGCCCGACGCCCCCTCCTTCAGGGCCTCGTAGACGTAGTCGTCGTGCTCGAACGTGGTGATCACCAGGACCCGGGGCGGTTCCGGTACGGCGGCCAGCAGCTCGCGGGTGGCGGTGATGCCGTCGACCCGGGGCATCCGGACGTCCATGACCACGACGTCCGGGCGCAGTCGCCGCACCAGCGGAACGACCTCGCAGCCGTCGGACGCCTCGCCGACCACGGTGATGTCGGGGCTGTTGCCGAGGATGGCGGACATGCCGGCCCGGACGAGTTCCTCGTCGTCGACGAGCAGGACGGAGATGGTGGTCATGGTCAAGATCCCAACCGTAGGGGTAGCTGCGCGCTGACGATCCAGCGCCCGGACTCGGACCCGGCGGTGGCCCGGCCGCCCAGGAGAGCGACCCGCTCGCGCAGGCTCCGGACGCCCTTGCCCGTGCCGCGGGCCCGTGGGGCGCCCTCCACGAGCGCGTTGGCCACCGAGAGTTCCACGTACTCGTCCGTGAGGTCGAGGGCGACGGCCACGGGTGAACCGGGCGCGTGTTTCATCGCGTTGGTGAGCGCCTCCTGGAGGATCCGGTACGCCTCGCGGGAGACCACCCCCGGGACGGCGGTGAAGTCCTCGGCCGTACGGAGCGTCACGGTGCCCCCGGCCGCCCGGCTGGTTTCGAGAAGCTGCCCGATGTCCGCGAGGGTGGGCCGGGCCTTGCGGGCCGCCGGCTGTTCCACCTCCTTGAGGTAACCCAGCGTGCGCTCCAGGTCGTCCATGGCGCGCCGGCCGGTCTCCTCGATCGAGGCCAGGGCGCGTACCGCGAAGTCCCGGTCGACGTCGATCAGTTCGCGGGCCGCGCCGGCCTGCAGGACGGTCGCGGTGAGGGCGTGCCCGATGGAGTCGTGCAGCTCCCCGGCGAGCCGGTTGCGCGCGAGGAGTTCGTCGGCCCGGCGCTCGGCGTCGGCGAGCCGCTCGGCCGTGGACGGCCCGAGCAGCCGCTTCGCGACGGCGAGCTGCACGTTTCCGGCACCGATGACGACCCCCGCGACGAGCAGCAGCAGCGGCGGTACGAACGCCAGGATCCAGATCTTCTCGTGTCCGCCCTGGATCTCGAAGCCCAGCACCTCGTTGGCGCGTTCGACGGCGGGCACGGTCGCCAGCGTCCCGGTGACGGAGAGCAGTTGGGCGACGGTGGTCGCGACGAGCAGTCCCCACCACACCCGTACGACGAGCCAGAGGCTGGTGCGCCAGCGCGACGACAGGCTCTTCGACGGCGCGAGGCCGATCTCCGCCTCGTCCGCCGGGACGAGCAGCAGCCGGGCCTGCACGCCCTCCGCGTACCGCATCGCCGGAACCATCCCGAGGAGCAGCAGCAGCGGCACCGGCACCAGGGCCGACGCGGCCAGCGTCCGGGGCAGCGACTCCGAGAAGCCCGGATAGACGAGGACGCACACCGGTCCCACCGCCGCGCCGGTCAGCACATGCAGACCGCGCGAGTACGTGGCGCCCCTCGTCAGGGCCGCGAAGAACCTCACCCGCATGGGGCCATCCTTCCTCTCTCCCTCCCAGGGGGGATCACATTCCCGCCGCGGGGGGATCCGCCGCGAGCAGCGGAACGCTTGACTCGAGGGCATGAACAGCGACAGGAAAACCGCGAACGGTACGGGGGACGCACCCGCGATCGACGTCCAGGGCCTCGTCAAGACCTACGGCGACAAGACCGTGGTGAACGGCCTCACCTTCCAGGTGCGGGCCGGTGTGGTGACCGGCTTCCTCGGCCCGAACGGTGCCGGCAAGTCGACCACCATGCGGATGATCCTCGGCCTCGACCGTCCGACGGAGGGCCGGGTGCGCATCTTCGGGCGGGCCTACGCCGAGCTCGGCGAACCGCTGCGGCACGTCGGCGCCCTCCTGGACGCCGGCGCGGCGCACCCCGGACGCACCGCCCGGGACCACCTGTTGTGCATCGCCCGCGCCAACCGTGTCGCCGACGCGCGTGCCGACGAGGTGCTTGAGCAGGTCGGCCTGGCCTCCGCCGCCAAGCGGCGGATCGGCGGGTTCTCGCTCGGCATGCGCCAGCGCCTGGGCATCGCCGCGGCCCTCCTCGGCGACCCCCGGGTGCTGATCCTCGACGAGCCGGTCAACGGTCTGGACCCCGAGGGCATCCGGTGGCTGCGGCACTTCCTGAAGGACCTCGCCGCCCAGGGCCGGGCCGTGCTGATCTCCAGCCATCTGATGACGGAGATGGCGCTGCTCGCCGACCGGCTGGTCGTCATCGGCCGGGGCAGCCTGCTCGCCGACGTGTCGATGGCCGAGTTCGCCGAGGAGCACGGCCGCAGCCGGGTCCGCGTCCGGTCCGACGAACCGGAACGGCTCCGCGCGGCGATCGGTCACAAGGGTCTGCGGGTGGAGGCCGGCCCCGACGGGCGCCTGGAGGTGTACGGGACCGTCGCCGAGGAGATCGGCCGGCTCGCGGCTCACGAGGGCACCCCCGTCCTGGAACTGACCCAGGTCGAGGACTCGCTGGAGGACGCTTTCATGCGCATGACCGCCGACACGGTGGAGTACGTGGCACGACCCCTGGGAGAGGTGGCCTGAACATGTCCGTCAACGCGGTTCTCCACTCGGAGTGGACGAAGATCCGGTCCGTCCGCTCGGTCCTCTGGGCGCTGCCGCTGGCCGCTGTGCTGCTCATCGGCATCGGTGCCGGCGTGTCCGGCTCGGTCGGCCCCGGCGAGGCCGACGCCGAGAGCTTCGACCCGGTCCAGCTCGGCTACTACGGGGTGTTCTTCGCCCATGTCGTCGTGATCGCCTTCGCGGTCCTGGTCGTCGGGAACGAGTACAGCAACGGCTCGATCCACACCTCTCTGGCCACCGTGCCGCGGCGTGGACTCTTCTACGGCGCCAAACTGGCCACCGGAGCGCTCCTGTCCCTGCTCGCGGGTGTCGTGGCCTCCGCCGGCACCTTCTTCGCCTCGCAGACGCTGCTGGCCGAGCACGGTGCGGCGTTCGGTGACGAGGGCACGGTGCGGGCGGTCGTGGCGGGCGCGCTGTACTTCCCGCTCCTGGCCGTCATGTGCATGGGCATCACCACGATGCTGCGCAGCCTGATGCTGTCGATGGGCGTCCTGGTCCCGTTCCTCTTCCTCGTGTCCCCGGTCCTGGCCGAGGTGCCGGGACTGCGCGACCTGGCCTGGTTCCTCCCGGACCGCGCGGGGCAGTACGCGCTGAGGCTCCACCTCGACCCGGCGGCCCCGTACGGCCCCGTGACCGGACTGCTCGTCATGGCGGTGTGGGCGGCCGTGGCCGCGGCCGGCGGATGGATCGTCCTGCGCAACCGCGACGCGTGAGCACGGACGCGTGAGCGCGGACGCACACCGGAGCGGTACGCGGAGGGCGCCGTCCGAGCGGCGTGAGGGGACACCGGGAACACCGGCCGTCCCCTCACGCCGCTCGGCGCGTCGCCCGCGCGAAGGCCCGGAGCCGGTCCGGCCCGGGGGCGACGGCCACGGTCAGGCGGCCGAACGGACCGGTGCCGCGTCGGCGGCCACGTCCTCGCGCAGTACGGCCATCTGCGCGCTGCGCAGTTCGCCGCCCGGACCGATCCCGCTCTGCTCGCGCAGCCGCCGGTCGACGGAGACGAACAGGTCCAACGCCTCCGCCCGGCGGCCCGAGCCGGCGAGTGCGGTCACCAGACGGGCGTGCAGCCCTTCGTGCAGCGGTTCGTGGCGGGCGATCGGCGTCAGCCGGCGCAGCACGTCCTCGTACCGGCCCCGGGTGAGCGCGAGATCGGCGATCCGCAGCACCGACCCGATACAGCGCCGCGACCGCTCCACGGCGACCGGGTGCCGCCGGAGCGCCGGTGGCATGCCTTCGAGCAGCGGCCCCCGCCACAGCCGGAGCGAGGCGTCGAGGAGGTCCTGTTCGGCCGCGAGGTCGCCGTCGGCGCGGGCGCGCTCGGCGGCGCTCGTCAGCCGGTCGGACTCCAGGAGGTCGAGACGGCTGCTGTCCTCGATGTGGAGTTCGTATCCGCCGCCGCGCCGTACGACCGTCATGCGGCCGGTGCCCGGGACGTGGTGCGCCTCCAGCATCAGCCGGATGCGCGAGACATAGGTGTGGATCAACTGCCCGAAGGAGTCCGGGAGCTGGTCGCCCCACAGGACGTCGATGATCTCGTCGCGCTCGACCACCCGGTTGGGCTGGAGCGCCATCAGGCCGAGCAGGCACTGCTGCATCGGGGTTCCGGTGGCGAGTTCGGCCGCACCGCGGGAGGCGGTGAGCCGGCCCAGGATCCCCAGGACCAGCGGCTCTCCCTCGTAGGAGGGGGCCGACTCGTCGTCCTGCGTCACTCCCGCCCGCGCGAGCAGCTCCGGCTCCTCCAGGGCCCTCGCGAGTCTGCGCAGCGATCCGGACCGCGGCCCCTGGACCCGCCCGCGCTCGATCTCTCGGAGGGTGCGCAGGCCGATCCCGGATCTCTCCGCGAGATCCCTCTGGCTCACCCCGCGTCGCATCCGCGCGGCGCGCACGATGTCGGCCACCGCCGGCCGCTCCAACGTCGTGGAACTACTGCCCTTCATGTGCTCCCCCGTCATGCCCGTTCCTGTCGTACCGGGCCATCAGAAACCTCCTCTGACGATCCGTACCGGGAGTGTCAGCCCTTGCTGTTCCACTCTTCGTTGATGGTGGTGGAGGGCTCGCCGGGGACGGTGCCGTCGGCCAGCACGCGCACGGAGGAGCTCTGCTCCGGCGTGGCCTGTCCGGCCACGGACGCGGCCCCGAGGAGCAGGGACACCGCCATCGCGGCGCCGGCGGCGAGGGGGAGGGTGCGCGTGGCGAAGAAGGTGATGGATCGCATCGTCAGGTCCGCTTTCACTCGGCGTTCTTGCTGTCGAGTACGACTCTGCCAAGCGTCGATCTACGGGGGATAGACGTCGGATATAGCCGCGGATCTGCGGGAACGGACGGCGGTGATCAGCCGGGGCGGCCGTGCTCCATGGCGTCCAGGCACTCGATCAGGTCCGCGGCGCGGTCGGCGTCGGGCAGGCCGAGCCGGTTGAGCACGGAGTGCGCCTGCCGGGCCCGGAGCGCCGCCTCCTCCCGGTCGCCGAGATCGGCCAGCGTGCACCCGAGGACGAGCAGGGCGAGCCCCCGGTCGCGGTCGGTCCCCCGCTGTTCGCACAGCGTCACGGCCCGCCCGGCCTCCCACAGCGCCTCGTCGCCGCGGCCCATGACCCGCAGGGTCTCGGCCAGCCGGAAGCGGGCCTGCGACTCCTGGCCGCGGATCTGCCAGGTCTCGCAGATGTCCAGGCACGTGGTGTGGCTCGCGACGGCGTCGGCGTAGCGCCCCAGCTCATGCAGGGCCATCCCGCGGACGTACAGCGCGTAGGCGATGCCGTGCCGGTCCTCGACCTCGCGCAGCGCGGCCAGCGCCTCGTCACAGGCCCGCAGCGCCTCCGCGGCCCGGCCGTTGCGCAGCGCGGCCTGCGCGGCGTTGAGCCTGGTCACGAGTTCGCCGGAGCGGTGGCCCAGTTCGCGGGCCAGGTCGATCGCCTGTACGTAGCAGCGCTCCGCCTCCTCGAAGCGGTGCTGGAACTGCGCGATGAGACCACGGTCGTTGAGCGTCTGGCGGAGGATGACCAGGTCGCCGGTCCGCTCGCAGGACTCGGCGGCCAGACGGGTCATCAGTTCCGCCTGTTCCAGGCGCGCGTTCTGCAGCGCGGCGTTGCCGCAGACGAACCGGGCGCGGCCGGCGGCGTGTTCGTCACCACGCCGGGCCGCGGTGTCGGCCAGGCACCGGGCGGCCAGGGCGAGTTCGTCGTACGGGATGTCCTTGCCGTACGGACTGAGGGCGACCAGCAGGTCCGCGGCCACGCGCAGGATCCGGTCCCCGGCCTCGGCCGGGCTCTGGGCGGCCAGCGTCACCGCGTTGGCCAGGCACTCGAACTCGGTGGTCACCCAGGCCTGCGCCTCGGCCATGCCGGCGAAGGCGGGAGCCTGTTCGGACGTGCCCGCTCCGGACGTGCCCGGTCCCGGCTCGTCCGCTTCGGACGTGATCGTGAGGAAGACGTCGGCGGGATCGCCCGGGACCATGCACTGGAAGGCCGAACACGCCCGGGCGAGCAGGTGCTCCAGGAGCGGGGCCAGGACGGAGGTTCCCGACTCGGCGATCCCGTCGGCCGGGGAGGGTTCGAGCTGGAGCGCGTAGGCCCGCACGAGATCGTGGTAGCGGTAACGGCCGGGCTGCGGTGCCTCCAGCATGGCGGCGTCCACCAGCGCCTCCAGCACCTCCTCGGCGTCGTACTCGTCGAGTCCGAGCGCCGCGGCGGCCGCCTCGAGTCCGATGCTCGCGCGGGCCACCGGGGCGAGCAGCCGGAACGCGCAGGCCTGTTCCCGCGGCAGCTGGCGGTAGCCGAGTTCGAAGACCGCGGCCACGGCGAGGTCCCCGGCGCGCAACTCGCCGATACGGCGCTGCTCGTTGGCCAGCCGGCGGGTCATGGTGGCCAGCTCCCAGCGCGGCCGGGCGGCGAGCCGGGCGGCGACGATGCGCACCGCGAGCGGCAGGTGTCCGCAGGCCGTCACCAGCTCGGCGGCGGCCTCCGGCTCGGCGGCGACGCGGTCGGCCCCCACGATCGCGGCGAGCAGGCCGACGGCCTCGTCGGTGTCGAAGACGTCCAGGGCCACGGAGGCGACGCTGGGGATGCCGACGATCCGGGTACGACTGGTGATGATCACGCCGCAGTCGGCGGAGCCGGGCAGCAGCGGCACGACCTGCGCGGCGTCGCGGGCGTTGTCGAGCAGGAGCAGGACACGCCGGCCGTCGAGCAGGGTGCGGAAGAGCCGTGCGCGGTCCTCCGGCATGGCGGGCAGGGCATGGCCGGGGACGCCCAGCGCGCCGAGCAGGCCACCGAGGACGGCTCCCGGATGGGCCGGTTCGAGGCCGCTTCCGCCCAGCTCCGCGTAGAGCTGCCCGTCGGGGAAGTCCTGCTTCACCTGGTGGGCGACCCGCAGGGCCAGCGTGGTCTTGCCGAGTCCGCCCATGCCGCTGATCAGGGCGACCGCGAGCGAGGGCCGGCCGGGACCGGTGAGCACCCGGCACAGGTCCTCGACCTGCCCGGACCGGCCGGTGAAGTCGGACGCGTCCGCGGGAAGCTGGGCGGGACGCGCGGGCACTCGGGCGGGCGCGCCCGCCGGAACCGCGGCATCCGCCGGAACCGAGGCGTCCACCGGGGCGGCGGCATCCGCGGGAGCGGGGGCGTCCACTGGGGTGGCGGACGGCTTCTCCCGCGGTGCGGGCTCGGCCGGGACCACCCGGACGGCCTCGGGTTCCGTCGCCACGGTGCGCAGCAGGGGATCACCCCGCAGTACCTGCTCGTGCAGCGCCGCGAGTTCGGGGCCGGGGTCGACACCCAGCTCCTCGGCCAGGACGTGTCGTGCCCGGGCGTACACGGCGAGCGCGTCGGCCTGGCGTCCGGTGGCGTACAGCGCCCGCATCAGGAAGCCGTACGGCCGCTCCCGCAGCGGGTGTTCCTGGGTGAAGGACGTCAGGTCCGGGATGAGCCGGGCGTGCCCGCCCGCGCGCAGGGTGCACTCGAAGCGCTCCTCCACCAGCCCCAGGAGCAGCTCGGTCAGCCGTGCCCGCTGCTGCTCGGCGAACATCCCGGGCACACCGGTCAGGGGGACGCCCTGCCACAGGTCCAGGGCCCTGGTGAGCAGCCGGCCACAGGCCTCGTCGTCTCCCCCGGCACGCACCCGGGCCGCCTCCGCGGCCAGTTGTTCCACCCGGCCGACATCGACCGAGAGGGGCGGCACCACCAGGCGGTAGCCGTCGTGCTGCGAGACGAGGAGCCGGGGCGAGGACGCGTCCTCCTCCAGCGCCTGCCTGAGCCGCCAGGCATAGGTCCGCAGACTCGCGAGCGCCGAACCCGGAGGGTTGTCCCCCCAGATGGAGTCGATGAGTTCGCGTGAGGAGATCACTCTGCCGGGTCTCAGCAGCAGGGCCACCAGCAGTGCCCGCTGCTGTGGTGATCCGATGGCCAGTGTGTTCCCGTCACGGTGCACGCGCACCGTTCCGAGCACGCTGAAGTCGATGGTTCCCCCCACGAACCCAGCCTTCCCCTGCTCCCGGACACGCCCGCAACGCACCGCCTGCCGGACGTTGTTCGCCTGTCCGACGTACAGAATTGCGAAGATGCCATGAGTGTCTACGCCAGATTACACGGATCCCGGGCTTCCACCATGATCACCTGAACGAGGTACGGAAGGACGCCCACGGCCTGTGGATCGTGATCGAGCAGCACCGCCACGGGCGTTCTCCCCTGGGCGTACAGCGCCTCGGCGAACCGCACCCGCCCCGGCGAGGGACCCGGGAAGAAGGGTGCGGGGCGCTCCTGTCGCGCGGTGATCGCCGGCACGGTCCGGGTGGGTGACCAGGGCGCGAGCAGGGCACGTTCGGCCCCGGACCGCACGGCCTCGGCACGGGTGGCGCCGACCGCGAGGACCGTCCGGGAGCCGAGCCGGATCGCGCAGGCCGGCACGGACAGCAGCCCGGAGAGGTCGTGAGCGACCGGCTCGCCCAACGCGCGCAGCACGTACAGCGGTTCGGCGGCGCCGGGGGCCCCGTCCGCCGGAAGGTGGGTCCGGGGCACGCGGATACCAGGATCGGCGAGCCGTCGCACCAGCAACTCCTCGCAGTGCTGGGCGAGCCCGGCCTCCACGGCGTGCGCCCATGTGAGCCCGGCGGCGGCCCCGACCGGAGGCCGGTACGGCGCACCGCGGTCGGGGCCGGGGTGGGCCTCCCGGGCGGGAATCCGGCGCAGCGCGCCCGTCACCAGATCGAGGCCCCAGACGTCGGAGACGCCGGGGATGCCGGCACACGCGCGGGCGGCGAGGCTTCCGCGACACGCGAGTGCGGCGAGCAGGGCCGCCAGGCGCGCCGCGTCGTGATCGCCCCCGTGCCCCGTCACCACGACACCGGGCGTTCCGGCGGGCGGCGCGCCGAACCGGTCGGCCACGGTGGTCCGGCACTCCCACCGGGTGAGCGGCCCCACGTCGAACGTCCGCTCCCGCATCACTCCCAGGAACCCCGTGCGCGGGTCCGTCACCGCGGCGGCACGCTCGAACAGCGTGTCGGCGTCGACGGCCGCCCCGTTCAGCCTCCCCAGGAACGCCGCCCTGGCCCGGGCCTCAGTGACCTGCGGAATCATTGTCCACCCACGGATGCACGTACCAGCTCCCGTCCTCTGCGCACGCGAGCCGGAGGTGCGGCGCACCTCGTGCATCCATGTAACAAGGAGCCGATAGGCATCCGATCAATACCGGATATGGCGATCGCTCTACTACGGGCAAGATGCGCGGTGGGACCCCGAAGGTTCCCGCCACCGCCACGCATATGACGGGCAGGAGCAGGATGGCGCCGTGTCCGATCCGTACAAGACACCACTCCCCCGGCCTTCCTAGCCTGCACCCATGAACACGAACCGAACCAGCGGCTCCTCCTCCCCCGCGCCCCGCCTCGACGTCATCGGCCTGGTCACCGCCGACATGGCGGCCTCGCTCGCCTTCTACCGCCTCCTCGGCCTGGACGTCCCGGCCGGCGCCGAGAGCGCGCCGCACGTGGAGGTCGCGCTGCCCGGCGGCGTACGGCTGCTGTGGGACACCGAGGACGTCGTACGGTCCTTCGACCCGGCGTGGACGCGGCCTGCGGGCGGCGGCGAGCGGGTGGCGCTCGCGTTCCGGTGCGCGGATCCGGCGCAGGTCGACGCGGTGTACGAGACGCTGACGGCGGCCGGGCACCGTGGGCACCTCAAGCCGTGGGACGCGGTCTGGGGGCAGCGGTACGCGGTGGTGCTCGACCCGGACGGGACGGGGGTCTCGCTCTACGCGGACGCGTCCCGTTGACGTGCCGGCGCCGAGGCCGGCAGCCCCGCCACGTAACGGCCGATCGTCAGGCCCGTGAGCGCCCGCATCTCCCGCGCCAGGTGCGCCTGGTCGACGCAGCCCGTGCGGTACGCGGCCTCCGCCGCCGGGACGCCCGCCGTGACGAGCGCGAGGGCGCGCTGGAGGCGCAGGATCCGGGCGAGGGTCTTCGGGCCGTAGCCGAACGCGGCGAGCGAGCGGCGGTGCAACTGCCGCACGCCGAGCCCGACCTCGTCGGCCGCCGCCCCCACCGGCAGTCCGGCCCTCAGACGCGAGACGACCGCGCGGAGGAGCGGATCGGGCGCGGGCGCCGCGGCCGCCCGCCGCAGCACCAGGTCCTCCAGGGCCGCGGCCCGGTCGGCCGCCCCGGTCACCTCGTCGGCGAGCCGCCGCGCGGCCCGCGCGCCCCACAGCTCGCCGAGACCGACCCGCTCGTCCCGCAGCACGCTCGCCTCGACCCCGAGCACCCCGGGCGCCTCGCCCGGCGCGAACCGCACCCCCGCGTAGTGCGCGGCGGGGCTCTCGGGCACGTACGCCATGGTGTCGGGTCCCGCGACGAGCAGCCGGCCGTCCGCCCAGATCAGGTCCATGCATCCGTCCGGCAGCACCGGCCGGGTCCCCGGGTCCCCCGGATCGGCCGTCCCCGTGCGGCGGGTCCAGACGACCGCTCCGGGCAGCCGCGCGGGGCGTTCCTCATACACCCCACCAGGGTAGGCCGATGCCCTGACACCGGCGCGGCGGCGGCCGGAATGGTGCCCCAGGGCCCGGCCCTGATCCGCCGGACAGGCCTCAGTCCTTCTCCCGCCCCGCGTGCAGCCGCGACTTCACGTCGTCCGGGGGCAGGAACCTCGACCAGCGTTCCGGGAACTCCGACGGCATGTCCGGGTCGTCCTCGTCCACGTCGTCCTCCTCCGCGCGCAGGCGGGCGACCAGGTCGGCGGCCTGGGCGGCGCGGGCGCGGTCGGTGGCCTCGCGGGCGGCGGCGGTGGCGACCGAGGGCCAGACGCGGTCGATCGCGGCGTTGACGGCCGCGCCGACGAGGACCGCGAAGGCGGAGATGCCGATCCAGAGGAGGACGGCGATGGGGGCGGCGAGGGAGCCGTAGATGGTGGGGCCCTCGACCTGGCTGGTGAGGTAGATGCGCAGCAGGAAGCTGCCGAGCACCCACATCCCGAGGGCGACGAGCGCGCCGGGGATGTCCTCGATCCACGGGGAGCGGACCGGGACGGACACGTGGTACAGGGTCGTCAGGAACGCGATGGAGAGCAGGATGACCGTCGGCCAGTAGAGGACGGAGACGACCTCCGTGCCCCAGGGGACCAGTTCGACGAGGCGGTCGGGACCGACGACCGCGAGCGGCAGCACGACGGCTCCGATGAGCAGCGCGACGATGTAGAGGAGCAGCGCGAGGAGCCGGGTCTTGACGATGCCCCGGTGCCCGTCGAGTCCGTACATGACGGTGATGGTGTCGATGAAGACGTTCACCGCGCGCGAGCCGGACCAGAGGGCGATGGCGAAGCCGAGGGAGATCAGTTCGGGGCGTTTGGCCCGGGTGACGTCCTCGACGAGAGGGCGGGCGATCTCGTTGACGCCGCGGTCGGAGAGGACGGTGCGGGCGGCGTGGAGGATGTTCTCCTCGATGCTGGCGACCGTGTTGGCGTTGGTCCATTCGTCGGCGTAGCCGAGGACGGCGATCAGGCCGAGCAGCAGGGGTGGCAGCGACAGCAGGGTGAAGAAGGCGGCCTCGGCGGCGAGGCCGAGGATGCGGTACTCGATGCACGAGTTGACCGTGTCCTTGAGGAGCAGCCAGGCCAGCTTGCGCTTGGAGACGTTGCGGTAGAGGACGCGGGCCCGGTGCAGCTTGCTCCAGCCGCGCCGGCCGGCCCGCTCACCGTGCTCACCGGACTCGTCGCGCTCACCGTGCTCGTCGTGGGCGCCTCGGCCGCCGTGCTCCGGGTGTTCTCCCGGGCCGCCGGTGCCATCGGGGCGCCCCGGCCGGTCGGGCCGGCCGCGCCGGTCGGGTGTTTCGTTTGCTGCCTGCACCTCCTTACCGTATCGGCATGGCAGCCGGCACCCACACCGTGACCAACCAGGCCCCGCCCCTGGTGGGATACGACATGTTCGCGACCGACCAGGCCCTGGCGGAGGCCGTGGCGCGGCACCTGCCGCCCGAGGAGGCCGAGGAGGCGCGCGCGGAGCTGTCCGCGTTCGGCGTCGCGGCGGGCTCGGCGCAGGTGCAGGAGTGGGGGCGGCTCGCCAACGAGCATCCACCGCGGCTGCGCACCCACGACCGCTACGGGCACCGGATCGACGAGGTCGAGTTCCATCCGGCGTGGCACCGGCTGCTCGGCCGGGCGGTGGGCGCGGGGCTCACCGGCGCCTGGGGGCGGCCGGGCGGTCATGTGCGCCGGGCGGCGGGGTTCCTGCTCGCCTCGCAGGTGGAGGCGGGGCACGGCTGCCCGCTGTCGATGACGCACGCGGCGGTGCCGGCACTGCGCGCCGAGCCGGAGCTCGCGGCGGCGTGGGAGCCGCTGATCGCCTCGCGGGTGTACGAGCGGGAGCTGCGGCCGCCGCTGGAGAAGACCGGTGTGCTGCTCGGGATGGGCATGACGGAGAAGCAGGGCGGCAGCGACGTCCGCGCGAACACGACCCGGGCGGAGCCCCTGGCGGCCGCCGGGGAGTACGTCCTGACGGGGCACAAGTGGTTCTGTTCGGCGCCGATGTCGGACGCCTTCCTGGTGCTCGCGCAGGCCCCCGGCGGTCTGTCGTGTCTGCTCGTGCCGCGGGTGCTGCCGGACGGGACGCGCAACGCGTTCGCGCTCCAGCGGCTCAAGGACAAGCTGGGCAACCGGTCGAACGCCTCCGCCGAGGTGGAGTTCGACGGGTCGACGTGGGCGCGGCTCGTGGGCGAGGAGGGGCGCGGGGTACGGACGATCATCGGGATGGTGGCGGCGACCCGGCTCGACTGTGTGCTGGGGTCGGCGGCGCTGATGCGGCAGGCGGTGGCGCAGGCCGTGCACCACGCCTCGTACCGCAGCGCGTTCGGCGGTCCGCTCGTCGACAAGCCGCTGATGCGGAACGTGCTCGCCGATCTGGCCCTGGAGTCGGAGGCGGCGACGGTGCTCGGGATGCGGCTCGCGGCGGCGTACGACTCCGACACGGAGGAGGAGCGGGCGCTGCTGCGGATCGCGGTGCCGGTGGCGAAGTACTGGGTGACGAAGCGGTGCACGCCGGTGGTGGCCGAGGCCCTGGAGTGCCTGGGCGGGAACGGGTACGTGGAGGAGTCGGGGCTGCCGCGGCTGCTGCGCGAGTCGCCGCTGAACTCGCTGTGGGAGGGCGCCGGGAACGTGCAGGCGCTGGATGTCCTGCGGGCCCTGCGAAGGGAACCGGCGGCGCTGAACGCGTTCCTGACGGAGGTCGGGCGGGCGCGGGGCGCGGATCACCGGCTCGACCGGGCGATCCGGGACATGCTGGCCGAACTGGCCGATCTGGAGGGCATCGAGGCCCGGGCGCGGCGGCTCGCGGAGCGGATGGCGCGGGTGTTGCAGGGTGCGCTGCTCGTGCGGTGGGCGCCGCCGGAGGTGGCGGACGCGTTCTGCGCCTCGCGTCTCGGCGGGGACTGGGGGGCGGCGTTCGGGACGCTGCCGCACACGCTGGATCTGGCGTCGGTGGTGGCGCGGGCCCGGCCGGAGGCGTGAGGCCCGTACGGCAGGAACGTCCGTACGACAGGAACGCCTGTGCGGCGGGTCGCCTGCGCGGGTGAGTGGAGCTTGTGCCGCGCGTACCAGGGGTGGACCGGTGAGGGGGTCGGCACGCGCGGAAAAGCCGAGGGTGGTGCTGCGCCGACACGGCACCACCCTCCGCTTCGGTCCCACCCTCGTGCACGGGGGGCGGGGGTTGCCAGAGTTGCAAGGGGTTGCAGGATTACGGGAAGCAGTGCGCGCGTGACACTGCGGAGCGGCACGATGGGCGCCGGGACGCACGCGGACGAACGGGCCGCACCCGGCGCAGAACCGATACAGCAGCCGTGCGTGGCAGGCGTGACAGGGAGGGACCGATGAACAAGGCGCAGGTCGACCTGAACCGGCTGGCCGTGATGGACGCGGCCAAGGCGACCCGGCTGCTGCACCAGGTCCGCGAGGAGACCCTGGCCGGCCGGACCCCGCCGGTCGCCCCCCGCGCGGTGATCGACGCCTCCTGGCGGCGCATGTTCCGGCTCGGGCTCAGCCCGGACCGGAGCACGAGCAGTGTGCTCCTTGAACGCGACGAGCTGGAGGAGCGGCGTCGCGCCACGGTGCTCGGCGAGGTCATGCGGACGCTCAGCGCCGGTCTCGCCGGGATCGCCGACGCCTCCATGCAGATCATGGTGGTGACGGACGAGCAGGGCCGGGTGCTGTGGCGCGAGGGCAATCTGGCGGTGCTGCGGCAGGCCAACGGGATCTGCCTGGAGGAGGGGGCGGCCTGGAGCGAGCACACCACCGGGACGAACGCGGTGGGCACGGCGCTCGCCATGGGCAAGGCCGTGCAGGTGCACTCCGCCGAGCACTATGTGCACTCCCTGCACAACTGGACCTGCGCCGCCGCGCCCGTCCACGACCCGCGCGACCACCGGCTGCTCGGCATCGTGGACGTGAGCGGCCCGGCGTCCAGCTTCCATCCGGCCACGCTGGCGCTCGTCGGTTCGGTGGCGCAGCTCGCGGAGGCGGAGATGCGTGACCGGCACCACCGGTCGATCGAGCGGCTGCGCTCGGTGGCCGCGCCGATCCTGTGCCGGGTGGGCGGGCGGGCGATCGCCGTGGACGGGCACGGCTGGACGGCGGCGGTGACCGGGATGGCGCCGGTGGACCGGCTCACGCTGCCCAAGTCGTTCCGGGCCGGGCGGGTGTGGCTTCCGTCGCTCGGGATGTGCGCGGTGGAGCCGCTGCCGGGCGGCTGGCTGCTGCGGGTCGAGGAGGGCGCGCGGCCGGACGGCGCGGCGGCGGGCGCGGCGAGCCGGGTGGTGCTCGACCTGAGCCGGCCGCGCCGCTGGACGGTGTCCGTGACGGGCGCGGCCGGCAGCTGGTCCCAGGAGCTGAGCCCGCGCCACGCGGAGCTGCTCTATCTGCTCGCCCTGCACCCCGAGGGGCGGACGGCGGCGGAGCTGGCGCAGGACGTGTTCGGCGACCGGACGCGGACGGTGACGGTACGGGCGGAGCTGTCGCGGGTCCGGCGCAACCTGGCCGGCGTCCTGGCGCACCGCCCGTACCGCTTCGGCGAGGAGGTCGAGGTCGAGCTCCGCCACCCCGCCCACCCCGCGGACCTGCTCCCGCACTCCACGGCCCCGGCGGTGGTGGCGGCACGCAGCGCGACGCGCGTGTGAGGGATACGAGGGGAGGGGCCGCGGGGAGGGCCGCGCATCACCGGGACGAGCCCGGGGTACGTCCACGGAGCGGTCACCTGTCCATATTCCGGACAGGCCGGGGTCCGGGCCCCGGCGGGCCGGGGCGCGGGTCGGACCGGGGGATTCCGGCCCGCTCTGGGAATCCGCGGCTCCGCATGATGCGATAAGCCCATGAGCACGCCCACGAGCATCACTCTCACCACCTGGTCCCTGGAACAGACCTCGCCCTCCGACCTCCGGCCCGTGCCCGCCCCCGAGGGGCGCGGCCTGAGGATCGTGCGGGCCGGGGTGCCCTCGGCCGAGTTCAGCCGCTTCCTCTATACAGCGGTCGGCGGAGACATCCGCTGGACCGACCGGCTGTCGCTGACGTACCCGCAGTGGCAGGCGATCACGGAGAAGCCGGGCGCCGAGATCTGGGTGGCGTACGAGGAGGGCACACCGGCGGGCTACGTGGAGCTGGACCCGCAGGACGACGGCGCGGTGGAGATCGTCTACTTCGGGCTGATCCCCGCGTTCCGGGGCCGCGGGATCGGCGGGCACCTCCTGTCGTACGGGGTGGAGCGCGCCTGGGACCTCGCCGAGCGCTGGCCCGACCGTGCGCCGACCAAGCGGGTGTGGCTGCACACCTGCTCGCTGGACGGCGAGCACGCGATGGCGAACTACGAGCGGCGCGGCTTCCGGCTCTTCGACACCAAGGTCGAGCAGATCGAGGAGCCGGCCAACCCGGGCCCCTGGCCGGGCGCCCACGCCTGAGCCGTACGGCACCCCACACCCCCGCACCGCCCGCACCACCTCGCCAAAGGGGCCCTGAACTGGGCCCCTTTCGCGTGACCCATGCCACACCGTCCCACCCAGCGAGACACTCGCGTCCATATTCTGGACGAAGCTGGACTGGGTCCAAAGTCCCGTGACACGCTTCCGTCATGCCTGGAACTGGAATTGCCTTGGTGAGTCGGCGGCACGTCGACCTCGGCCGCATGTCCAGCGCCATCTGTTCGGCGCGCTGATCGAACCAGCACCGCCGCGCATTCTCTCCGTTCCCCCTGCACGTCCTGTCTCTGCGCACTGCCGCGCCACCCTCCTATCCGAGCGCGAGTGTGCAGGTCAGAGCCGCCCTCTCGCAGTCCCGAAGGACACATCGCCATGGCCGCCACCCCGGAAAACCCCACACCCGCCGCCACCCGCCGCAAGGCCGGGCGTCACCGTGGCGAGGGTCAGTGGGCCGCGGGGCACTTCACCCCGCTGAACGGCAATGAGCAGTTCAAGAAGGATGACGACGGTCTCAATGTGCGGACACGTATTGAGACGATCTACTCCAAGCGGGGATTCGACTCCATCGACCCCAATGACCTGCGCGGACGTATGCGCTGGTGGGGCCTCTACACCCAGCGCGCCGAGGGTCTGGACGGCACCAAGACCGGTGTCCTGGAGCCGGAGGAGCTGGACGCCGAGTACTTCATGCTGCGGGTCCGTATCGACGGCGGCCGGCTGACCACCGAGCAGCTGCGGGTGATCGGCGAGATCTCGCAGGAGTTCGCGCGCGGCACGGCCGACCTCACCGACCGGCAGAACGTGCAGTTCCACTGGATCCGCATCGAGGACGTGCCGGAGATCTGGAACCGCCTGGAGGCGGTCGGCCTGTCCACCACCGAGGCCTGCGGCGACACCCCGCGCGTCATCCTCGGCTCGCCGGTGGCCGGCATCGCCGAGGACGAGATCATCGACGGCACTCCGGCCATCGAGGAGATCTACCGCCGGATCGTCGGCAACAAGGACTTCTCCAACCTGCCCCGCAAGTTCAAGTCCGCGATCTCCGGCTCGCCGCTGCTCGACGTGGCGCACGAGATCAACGACATCGCCTTCGTCGGCGTGAACCACCCCGAGCACGGTCCCGGCTTCGACGTCTGGGTCGGCGGCGGTCTGTCCACCAACCCCAAGCTCGGCGTCCGGCTCGGTACCTGGGTCTCGCTCGACGAGGTGCCGGACGTCTACGAGGGCGTCATCTCGATCTTCCGCGACTACGGCTACCGCCGGCTGCGCAACCGCGCGCGTCTGAAGTTCCTCGTCGCCGACTGGGGCGCGGAGAAGTTCCGCCAGGTCCTGGAGGACGAGTACCTCAAGCGCAAGCTGACCGACGGGCCCGCCCCGGAGCAGCCGATCGGCCAGTGGCGCGACCACGTGGGCGTCCACAAGCAGCGGGACGGGCGCTTCTACGTGGGCTTCGCGCCGCGCGTCGGCCGGGTCGACGGCGCCACGCTCACCAAGATCGCCGGGATCGCGGAGGCGCACGGCTCCGGCCGGGTCCGCACCACCGCCGAGCAGAAGATGCTGGTCCTGGACGTCGAGGAGGCGCAGGTCGAGTCGATCGTCGCCGCCCTGGAGGCGCTCGACCTGCGGGTCACCCCGTCGCCGTTCCGGCGCGGCACGATGGCCTGCACCGGCATCGAGTTCTGCAAGCTGGCGATCGTCGAGACCAAGGGCCGCGGTGCCTCGCTCATCGACGAGCTGGAGCGCCGTCTCCCGGAGTTCGACGAGCCGCTCACCATCAACATCAACGGCTGCCCGAACGCCTGCGCCCGTATCCAGGTCGCGGACATCGGTCTCAAGGGCCAGCTGGTCCTGGACTCCGACGGCAACCGGGTCGAGGGCTACCAGGTGCACCTGGGCGGCGCGCTCGGCCTGGAGGCCGGCTTCGGCCGCAAGCTCCGCGGTCACAAGGTGACGTCGGCTGAGCTCCCCGACTACGTCGAGCGGATCCTCAAGCGCTTCCAGGCGGAGCGTACGGACGGCGAGCGCTTCGCCACCTGGGCGGCCAGGGCTTCCGAGGAGGCCCTGTCGTGAGCGAGCGGGCCGCCCCCTTCTACTGCCCCTACTGCGGGGACGAGGACCTGCGTCCGAACGAGCAGGGCCATGGCGCCTGGGAATGCGCCGCGTGCAGCCGAGCCTTCCAGCTGAAGTTCCTGGGGCTGCTCGCCCCCGGACTTCCGGCCAACCACTCTGGGAGGAACGAGACATGACGATTGATCAGCCCGCCGAGGCGCTGACCGCGGCCGACCTGAAGGCACTCGCCGAGCAGGCCGGCCGCGAGCTGGAGGACGCCTCCGCGCTGGAGATCCTCCAGTGGGCGGCCACCACCTTCGGCAAGCGCTTCTGCGTCACCTCCTCCATGGAGGACGCGGTCGTCGCGCACCTCGCCTCGCGCGCCATGCCGGGCGTGGACGTCGTCTTCCTCGATACGGGCTACCACTTCCCCGAGACCATCGGCACCCGGGACGCCGTCGACGCCGTCATGGACGTCAACGTCATCACGATCACGCCGCGCCAGACGGTCGAGGAGCAGGACGCCGAGTACGGGCCGAGGCTGCACGACCGCGACCCCGACCTGTGCTGCGCGCTGCGCAAGGTCAAGCCGCTGGAGGAGGGCCTGACCTCGTACGCCGCGTGGGCCACCGGACTGCGCCGCGACGAGTCCCCGACCCGGGCGAACACCCCGGTCGTCGGCTGGGACGAGAAGCGGCAGAAGGTGAAGATCTCCCCCATCGCCCGCTGGACGCAGGACGACGTCGACGCGTACGTCACGGAGCACGGCGTCCTCACCAACCCGCTCCTGATGGACGGTTACGCCTCCGTCGGCTGCGCCCCCTGCACCCGCCGGGTCGCGGAGGGCGAGGACGCGCGGGCCGGCCGCTGGGCCGGACGCGCCAAGACCGAATGCGGACTGCACGGATGACGGACACTCAGGAAGTTCAGGAGAAGCACGTGACGGGTGCCACCATCTGGCTCACCGGCCTGCCCAGCGCCGGCAAGACCACCATCGCGTACGAGCTGGCCGGCCGGCTCCGCGAGGAGGGCCGCCGGGTCGAGGTCCTCGACGGCGACGAGATCCGCGAGTTCCTGTCCGCGGGCCTCGGCTTCAGCCGCGAGGACCGGCACACCAACGTCCAGCGGATCGGTTTCGTGGCCGAGCTGCTCGCCTCGCAGGGCGTGCAGGTGCTCGTGCCCGTCATCGCCCCGTACGCCGACAGCCGCGAGGCGGTCCGCAAGCGCCACGCCGCCGAGGGCACCCCGTACGTCGAGGTGCACGTGGCCACGCCGCTCGACGTGTGCTCGGTCCGGGACGTGAAGGGCCTGTACGCCAAGCAGGCGGCGGGCGAGATCAGCGGACTGACCGGCGTCGACGACCCGTACGAGGCCCCCGAGACGCCCGATCTGCGGATCGAGTCCCAGAACCAGACCGTGCAGGAGTCGGCGGCGGCCGTCCACGCGCTGCTCATCGAGAGGGGTCTGCTGTGACCACCGTTGCCCACGCCCACGAGGCGACCGACAGCCCGTTCGCGCTGTCGCACCTCGACTCGCTGGAGTCCGAGGCCGTCCACATCTTCCGCGAGGTGGCGGGCGAGTTCGAGCGGCCGGTGATCCTCTTCTCCGGCGGCAAGGACTCCATCGTCATGCTGCACCTGGCGCTGAAGGCCTTCGCCCCCGCGCCGGTCCCCTTCACGCTCCTCCACGTCGACACCGGGCACAACTTCCCCGAGGTCATCGAGTACCGCGACCGCGTGGTCGCCGAGCACGGGCTGCGGCTGCACGTCGCCTCCGTGCAGGAGTACATCGACGCCGGCAAGCTGCGCGAGCGCCCCGACGGCACCCGCAACCCGCTGCAGACCGTGCCGCTGACCGAGGCCATCCAGCAGCACCGCTTCGACGCCGTGTTCGGCGGCGGGCGGCGCGACGAGGAGAAGGCCCGCGCCAAGGAGCGGGTGTTCTCCCTGCGCGACGAGTTCTCGCAGTGGGACCCGCGCCGCCAGCGGCCCGAGCTGTGGCAGCTGTACAACGGCCGGCACGCCCCCGGCGAGCACGTCCGGGTCTTCCCGCTGTCCAACTGGACCGAGCTGGACGTCTGGCAGTACATCCAGCGCGAGAAGATCGAGCTGCCGGAGATCTACTTCGCGCACGAGCGCGAGGTGTTCGCCCGCAACGGCATGTGGCTGACGGCCGGCGAGTGGGGCGGCCCGAAGGACACCGAGACCGTCGAGACGCGGCTGATCCGCTACCGCACGGTCGGCGACATGTCCTGCACCGGCGCGGTGGACTCCGACGCCACCACGCTGGAAGCCGTGATCAACGAGATCGCCGCGTCCCGGCTCACCGAGCGGGGCGCCACCCGGGCGGACGACAAGCTGTCCGAGGCCGCGATGGAAGACCGCAAGCGCGAAGGGTACTTCTAGCCATGACGACGTCCACCGACCAGCCCACCTCCGGGCACGCGGAGCTCGCGGCCACCACCCTGCTGCGCTTCGCCACCGCCGGATCCGTCGACGACGGCAAGTCCACCCTGGTGGGCCGGCTGCTGCACGACTCCAAGTCGGTCCTCGCCGACCAGCTGGAGGCCGTCGAGCACGCCTCCCGGTCCCGCGGCCAGGAGGCCCCGGACCTGGCGCTGCTCACCGACGGTCTGCGGGCCGAGCGCGAGCAGGGCATCACCATCGACGTGGCGTACCGCTACTTCGCGACCCCGCGCCGCCGGTTCATCCTGGCCGACACCCCCGGGCATGTGCAGTACACCCGGAACATGGTCACCGGCGCCTCCACCGCCGAGCTGGCCGTGGTCCTGGTCGACGCCCGCAACGGGGTCGTCGAGCAGACCCGCCGGCACGCCGCCGTCGCCGCGCTGCTCCGCGTGCCGCACGTGGTCCTCGCCGTGAACAAGATGGACCTGGTCGACTACCAGGAGTCCGTCTTCGCCGCGATCGCCGAGGAGTTCACCACGTACGCCTCCGAGCTGGGCGTCCCGGAGATCACCGCGATCCCGATCTCGGCGCTGGCCGGTGACAACGTCGTGGAGCCGTCCGCGAACATGGACTGGTACGGCGGCCCGACGGTCCTGGAGCACCTGGAGACCGTGCCGGTCAGCCACGACCTGACGGCCTGCCACGCCCGCTTCCCGGTGCAGTACGTGATCCGTCCGCAGACCGCCGAGCACCCCGACTACCGGGGTTATGCCGGTCAGATCGCGGCCGGCGCGTTCCGGGTCGGCGAGCAGATCACCGTACTGCCGTCCGGGAAGACGTCGACGATCACCGCGATCGACGCGCTGGGCGAGTCCGTGGACATCGCCTGGGCGCCGCAGTCGGTCACCGTCCGGCTCGCCGACGACATCGACATCTCCCGCGGCGACCTGCTCGCGCCCTCCGGCGACGCCCCGGCCACCAGCCAGGACGTCGAGGCGACCGTCTGCCATGTCGCGGACCAGCCGCTCACGGTGGGCCAGCGGGTGCTGCTCAAGCACACCACCCGCACGGTCAAGGCGATCGTCAAGGAGATCCCGTCCCGGCTCACCCTGGACGACCTCTCCCAGCACCCGAACCCGGGGCAGCTGGTCGCCAACGACATCGGCCGGGTCAAGGTCCGCACCGCCGAGCCGCTCGCGCTCGACGCGTACGCCGACTCCCGCCGTACCGGCTCCTTCCTGCTCATCGACCCGGCCGACGGCACCACCCTCGCCGCCGGCATGGCGGGCGAGTCCTTCGCCTCCGCCAAGGCCGTCCCCGCCGCCGCGGAGGACGAGGAGGGGTGGGACTTCTGATGGATCAGGGCTTCTACGGGACCTTCGCGAAGGAGGGCGGCCGGGTGGGCTCCGGGGCCCTCGGCGCGGGCCGGGGAGGTGTCGCGCGATGTGCGTGCTGACCTCCGGGCGCCGCTGTTGCGGCGCGACCGCGCTCCATCCGCACCACTCGCCGCTCGGACCCGGACGGCGACATAGACGCAGACCTCGCAGAAGCTGACACCCGAGGGGAACCACTCCCGTGCCTGCCACCACCCGTACCACCCTGCGCCGCGGCCTCGCGGCGGCCGCAGCACTGCCGCTCCTCGTCGGGGCGCTCGCCTCCTGCGGTTACGGCTCCCAGGCCAAGAACGACGAGAAGAAGGTGGCCGCGGAGGGCAGGAAGCTCTCCGCCGACACCGTACGGCTCGGGTACTTCCCCAATCTGACGCACGCCACCGCCCTGGTCGGCGACCAGGAGGGCCTGTTCCAGAAGGAACTGGGCGGCACGGTCCTGCAGACCTCCACCTTCAACGCGGGCCCGTCCGAGATCGAGGCGCTGAACGCCGGCTCGATCGACATCGGCTTCATCGGCCCCTCCCCCGCCATCAACGGCTACACCAAGTCCAAGGGCAGCAACCTGCGCATCGTCGGCGGCTCGGCCTCCGGCGGTGTGAAGCTCGTGGTCAACCCGGAGAAGATCAAGGCGCTGGACGACGTCAGGGGCAAGCGGATCGCGACCCCGCAGCTCGGCAACACCCAGGACGTGGCCTTCCTCAACTGGGTCGCGGAGAAGGGCTGGAAGGTCGACTCGCAGAGCGGCAAGGGCGACGTCTCGGTGCTCCGCACCGACAACAAGATCACCCCGGACGCCTACAAGTCCGGCTCCATCGACGGCGCCTGGGTGCCGGAGCCGACCGCGTCCAAGCTGGTCAGCGAGGGCGCGAAGGTCCTGCTCGACGAGTCCGACCTGTGGCCGGACAAGAAGTTCGTCATCACCAACGTCATCGTGTCGCAGACCTTCCTCAAGGAGCACCCCGACGTGGTGGAGGCGGTGCTGCGCGGCGCGGTGAAGACCAACAAGTGGATCAAGGCCAACCCGGACGAGGCCAAGGCCTCCGCCAACGCCAGGCTGAAGAAGCTCACCGGCAAGCCGCTCGGCGCGCAGGTGATCGACGCGGCCTGGCCGTCCCTGACGTTCACCGACGACCCGCTGGCGGCCACCCTCCAGGCGCAGGCCGACCACGCGGTGAAGGCCGGTCTTCTCAAGCAGCCCGACCTGAACGGCATCTACGACCTGAAGCCGCTCAACAAGGTCCTGAAGGCCGCGGGCGAGCCCGAGGTCTCCGACGCCGGTCTCGGCGTGAAGTAACAGAACCCCCAGGAGGTGACGACCATGGCCACGACCACGACGCTCGCCAAGGCCGAGGACCGCGTCGGCGCGGTCGGCCACGCCGCGCGCATCACGCACGTCTCGAAGTCCTTCGGCGGTCCCGCCGGCGGTCAGCTCGTCCTCGACGACATCTCGCTCGATGTCGCGCCCGGCGAGTTCGTCACCCTCCTGGGGGCCTCGGGCTGCGGCAAGTCCACCCTGCTCAACCTGGTCGCAGGGCTCGACCGGCCGTCCGCAGGGTCCATCGACACCCCGGGCGGCCGGCCCGCCCTGATGTTCCAGGAGCACGCACTCTTCCCCTGGCTCACCGCGGGCAAGAACATCGAGCTCGCGCTCAAGCTGCGCGGGGTGCCGAAGGCCGAGCGCCGCCCGGAGGCCGAGCGCCTGCTCGAACTCGTCCGGCTCGGCGGCTCGTACGGCAAGCGGGTGCACGAACTGTCCGGCGGCATGCGCCAGCGCGTCGCCCTGGCCCGGGCCCTGGCACAGGCCAGCGATCTGCTGCTGATGGACGAGCCGTTCGCCGCGCTCGACGCCATCACCCGGGACGTGCTGCACGACGAACTGACCCGGATCTGGCGCGAGACCCGGCTCTCCGTCCTCTTCGTCACCCACAACGTGCGCGAGGCGGTACGGCTCGCCGAGCGCGTCGTCCTGCTGTCCTCCCGGCCCGGGCGGATCGCCCGCGAGTGGACCATCGACATCCCACAGCCGCGCCGCATCGAGGACGCCGACGTGGCGGAGCTTTCCGTCGAGATCACCGAACAACTGCGTGGGGAGATCCGCCGCCATGGCCAGCATTGACACGACCGCGCCCTCCGAAGTCGCGCACACCGCCAAGGGCGACGACCTCGCGGGTCTGGAGGCCGGACTCGACGCCCTGGACAGCGTGCAGGTCCGCCGCGCCCCGGTGCGCGAGGTCCTCCTGAAGAAGGTCCTGCCGCCCGTCCTCGCCATCGTGCTCGTCGTGGTGGTGTGGCAGCTGCTCGTGTCGGCGCACGTCACCGACGAGGGCAAGCTGCCGTCGCCGGGTGCCGTGTGGGACAGCCTGCGGACGATGTGGCTCGAAGGCACGCTGCTCGGCATCCTGTGGACGAGCGTCTCCCGGGCCCTGCTCGGCTTCCTGCTCGCCCTCGCCATCGGCACGCCGCTCGGCCTGCTCGTCGCCCGGGTGGGCGTGGTGCGCACCGCAATCGGACCGATCCTGTCCGGACTGCAGTCGCTGCCCTCGGTCGCCTGGGTCGCCCCGGCCGTGCTCTGGCTCGGCCTCAACGACTCCATGATGTTCGCGGTGATCCTGCTCGGCGCGGTCCCCTCCATCGCCAACGGCCTGGTGGCCGGCGTCGACCAGGTACCGCCGCTCTTCCTTCGGGCCGGCCGCACCCTCGGCGCGACCGGCCTCAAGGGCGCCTGGCACATCGTCATGCCGGCCGCATTGCCCGGCTACCTCGCGGGCCTGAAGCAGGGCTGGGCGTTCTCCTGGCGCTCGCTGATGGCGGCCGAGATCATCGCCTCCTCCCCCGACCTCGGCCTCGGCCTCGGCCAGCTCCTGGAGAACGGGCGCAACAACTTCGACATGCCCGGCATCTTCCTGGCGATCATCCTGATCCTGCTCGTCGGTGTCGCCATCGACCTGCTGATCTTCAGCCCGCTGGAGCGCGCGGTGCTGCGCCGCCGCGGCCTCCTGGTGAAGGGCTGACCCGCATGACCACCGGCGCCCCCGTCCTCCTCGTCATCGCGCACGGCAGCCGTGACCCGCGGCACGCGGCGACCGTCCAGGCCCTGGTGGCCCGGGCCGCCGCGCTGCGGCCGGGGCTGCGGGTGGAGACGGCGTTCCTGGACTTCAACCTGCCGTCCGTGACGGGGGTGCTCGAACGGCTCGCCGCCGAAGGGGTACGGGATGTGGTGGCGCTGCCGCTGCTGCTCACCCGCGCCTTTCACGCGAAGGCCGACATCCCCGCCGTACTCCGCCAGGCCCCGGCCTCGCTGCGGATCCGGCAGGCGGAGGTCCTCGGCCCGTCGCCGCTGCTCCTCGCGGCCGTCGAGCGGCGCCTGTACGAGGCGGGCCTGACGCCCGCCGACAAGAGCACGACCGGGGTCGTCCTGGCCTCGGCGGGCTCCACCGACCCGGAGGCGATCGCGGTGATCGCACACACGGCGCGGGAGCTGCGGAACACCGGTTGGTGCTCCGTGCGGCCTGCGTTCGCCTCCGCATCCCTTCCCCGTACGGCCGACGCGGTACGGGCGCTGCGCGCCGAACCGGGCGTCCGGCGGGTGGCCGTGGCCCCGTACGTGATCGCCCCGGGCCGCCTCCCCGACCGCATCGCGGCGGGCGCGGCCGAGGCCGAGGCCGTCCTCGCGAACGTCCTCGGCCCCTCCCCCGAACTGGCCCGCCTCCTCGTGGAACGCCACGAACAGGCGGCTCAGGCCTTCCGGCCGCTGAGTGCGAGGGCCCTGGTGAAGGCCGGGGCGTCGTCGGCGGCTTCGGCCGCCGCGTCGAACCCCTCGTACTCCCGGTACATCTCCGCGTAGCGCCCGACGACCTCCAGGACGAACGCCCCGGTCTCCTCGGGCACCGCGTACTCCTGCCCCGTGCTGCGGGCCAGGTCCCAGCCGTGCAGGGCGAGTTCCAGCACGAGCATCGCGGCGACCTCGGCGGCCGGCATGCCACTGCCGCCGAAGTCGATCTCCCCCTCCCAGGCCTCCGGCTTCTCCCACGCGGCCAGCGCCCGGTCGAGCTGCACCGCGTACCGCTCCGCCCAGTCGGCGTCGGCGGTGAAGTCCCGCTGCACCGTCTCCTCGGGAAGCTCGGTGCGCAGCGCCCGGTGCTCCAGGCCGTGGGCACCGTAGAGGACGAGATGGTTGGCGAGCTCACGGACGGTCCAGTCGGTGCAGCGGGAGGGTCCGGTGAGCTGTTCGGTGGTGACGCCGCGGGTGACGCGGACGGACTCGGTGGCGCAGGCGGTCAGGTGTCGATGCATCGCGTTCATGATCTCCACGCTACGCACCGGCGCACGCCGGGTCTTGAAGAATCGCGACACACGCGTCCGGAGGTCCGTCAGCTGAAGTCGAGGCCGCCGGTGCGGGTGCGCTTCAGTTCGAAGAGGTCGGGGTGGGCGGCGAGGACCCGGAAGCCGTCGAAGAGTTCGGCGGCCTTCTCGCCGCGCGGGACGGCGCGCAGCACGGGGCCGAACCAGGCGGTGCCGTCGACGTGGATCGTCGGGGTGCCGACGTAGGCGTCGGCCTCCGGGTCCTTGCCGGCGTCGTGGCTGCGGCGGACGGCCGCGTCGTACGACGCGTCGTGGGCCGCGGCGGCGAGCTCGGCGGGCAGGCCCAGCTCGGCGAGGGACTCGGCGATCACGGCGTCGAAGTCCTTGTTCTTCTTCTCGTGGATGCGGGTGCCGTACGCGGTGTAGAGCGGGCGCAGGATGTCGTCGCCGTGCTGCTCGGCGGCCGCGGCGGCGACCCGGACGGGGCCGATGGAGGCGTCGACGAGGGTGCGGTACCAGTCGGGCAGTTCGTTGCCCTCGTTGTGGAAGTACAGGCTCATGACGTGGAAGCGCACGTCGATGTCGCGGTGTGCCTCGACCTCGAGCATCCAGCGGGAGGTGATCCAGGCGAAGGGGCAGGCGGGGTCGAAGTAGAAGTCGACAGTGGTCTTGGACGTCGTCATGGGAACCACCCTAGGCCCGGGATGGCCCGTCCGGGCGGGCCATTCACCGTCAATCGGCCTGGGCCACTTAGCCCTCGGTCCGGGTCATCTCGACCAGCTTGCGGGCCGTGTTCCAGTTCCGCGCGGTGGCGGTGACGCCCTTGAGGAGGGAGGGCCGGGCCAGGACGGGGGCGAGCTTGGAGGTGCCGAGCCCGGTGGGGGCGTGCAGATAGAGGACGCGGTCGCCGAGGGCGAAGCTCTCGGGCAGATAGGCGTCCCGGTCGAGGGCGGCGAAGCGTTCCTCGTCGACCGTCTCGGAGAGGTAGAAGGCGTGGAGCTCCTTGGCCTGGAGCTCCTCGGCGGGGTAGGGGCAGTCGTCCACGACGGCGGCGAGGTAGGCGTGGTCGCGGACGAGGCAGTCGACGGTGAAGCCGAAGTGCTTCTCGATCGCGGCCTCGATGGCCTGCCGGAGCGTCTCGTCGGTGGTGTCGGGCGCGTCGGTGTCGGCGTCGGTGGTGAAGACGGCGTTCCCGCTCTGCAGATACGTCCTCACGTCCCGGTGCCCGAGGCCTTCGAGGACCGAACGGAGCTCCGCCATGGGGACCTTGCGGCGTCCGCCGACGTTGATGCCGCGGAGCAGCAGGGCGTAGGTCGTCGTCATGCGCCCCACGATAGGACGACCGCCGTGCCCCGTGGGGGAGGGCACGGCGGTCGCCGGTGGTGCGAGAAGGCGCGGCGAGGGTTACTCGACGATCTTCAGGAGCTTGTTGGCGGTGCCGGGAGAGGCGTTGCCGATCTCGTCCGGGGTGGCTCCGCCGACCAGGGCCTGGGCGACCTGGTCCGGGGTGGCGTCGGGGTGGCCGGCCAGATAGACGGCGGCGGCGCCGACCACGTGCGGGGTGGCCATCGACGTACCGGAGATGGTCTTCGTCCCGGTGTCGCTGTCGTTCCAGGCGGAGGTGATGTCCGAGCCCGGGGCGTAGAGGTCCACGACGGAGCCGTAGTTGGAGAAGCTGGACTGCTCGTCGTCCTTGGTGGAGGAGGCGACGGTGATCGCTTCCCGCACGCGGGACGGGGAGCCCTCGCCGGCGTCGGAGGACTCGTTGCCGGCGGCGACGCCGAAGGTCACGCCGGAGGCGATGGCCTTCTTGACCGCGTCGTCGAGGGCCGGGTCGGCCCCGCCGCCGAGGCTCATGTTGGCGACGGACGGGCCCTGGTGGTTCTTGGTGACCCAGTCGATGCCGGCGACGACCTGCTCGGTGGTGCCGGAGCCGTTGTCGTCGAGGACGCGGACGGCGACGATCTTCGCCTTCTTGGCGATGCCGTGGGAGGTGCCGGCGATGGTGCCCGCGACATGGGTGCCGTGGCCGTTGCCGTCCTGGGCGGTGTCGTCGTTCTCCACGGCGTCGAAGCCGTAGGAGGCCCGGCCGCCGAAGTCCTCGTGCGTGACGCGGACTCCGGTGTCGATGACGTACGCCGTGACGCCCTCGCCCGCGGTGTCGGGGTACGTGTACTTCGAGTCGCCCGCGGTGTCGGCCTGGTCGACCCGGTCGAGGCCCCACGACGGCGGGTTCTCCTGGGTCTCCCTGATGCTGAACGTGCGGTTCTGCACCACCTTGGCGACCGACGGGTCGGCCGCGAGGCGCTTGGCCTCGGTCTCCGTGAGTCCGTTCACGGAGAAGCCGTTGACCGCGGAGTCGTAGCTGCGGCGCATCGTGCCGCCGTACTCCTTCGCGAGGTCCTTCTTGCCGCCCTGGTCGGTCTTCTCGTCGAGCAGGACGACATAGCTGCCGGCGACGGCACCTTCGACGCCGAGTCCGTAGACCGTTCCCTCGGCGGGCGCGGGGGCCGCACCGGCGAACGGTCCGTAGAGGACGGTGACTCCGGCCGCGGCCGCGATAGCGGTCGTGACGGCGATGTAACGGGTCCGGCGGACACGCTTGTGTATGGCCATGAAGAGGGGTCTCCTCGTCAGGATTTGTGGGGGGTTGGGCCGCCGGACGCACATGCTCCGGCGGCTCGCTCGAAACCCTGTCCCATTGACGAGTGCAAATCAAGACCTTCAGAAACCTGTGACCCACCCCACAGACTTTCTCGATGAGAAGGGTGCGAGCCTCCTCAACTCCCCCTTGGACTCTGCACACTTGGCGAGCAACCTCCGGCCGGGAATCCCCCTCGGCACGGTCACCCGCACGGATGCGAGACTTGGGCGAAATCGCACCAGTAACGCGCATCAGTGACGCGCATCCGCTGTGGGGAGAGAACGATGGACGAGGCGCGGGCCCGGGAGATCCTGGCCGCGGCGGGACTGCGGGCCGACGACGCGAGGCTGCTCGCGCTCGGTGAGAACGCGGTCTTCGCGCTCGGTGACGTGGTGGTCAAGGTCGGCCGGGACGCCGAGCTGCTGCCGCGCGCCGAGCGCGAGCTGGCCCTGGCCGGCTGGCTGGAATCGGCCGGCATTCCCGCCGTACGGGCGGCGGAGGCCAAGCCGCTGCTGGCCGAGGGCCACCCGGTGACCGTCTGGCACCGGCTCCCGGAGGCCGTACGGCCCGCCGAGCCGCGCGATCTGGCGCCGCTGCTGCGCGCGGTGCACGCGCTGCCCGAGCCGGCCGGGTTCGCGCTGCCCCGGCGTGAGCTGCTCGGCGGGGTGGAGCGCTGGCTGCGGCTCGCGGGCGACGCGATCGACCCGGCCGACGCCGCCTATCTGCGCGAGCGCCGCGACTCCTTCGCCCCCACCGCCGCCGCGCTCGTCCCGCACCTGACGCCCGGTCCGATCCACGGCGACGCGCTCCCCCGCAATGTGCACATCGGCCCGGACGGGCCGGTCCTGGTGGACCTGGAGACCTTCTCCTCCGACCTGCGCGAGCACGACCTGGTCGTCCTCGCCCTCTCCCGGGACCGCTACGGCCTGGACCCGGCCGCCTACGACGCCTTCACCGCGGCCTACGGCTGGGACGTGCGCGAGTGGGAGGGCTGCGCGGTGCTGCGCGGGGCGCGGGAGACCGCGAGCTGTGCCTGGGTGGCCCAGCACGCGCCGTCGAACCCGAAGGCGCTCGCCGAGTTCCAGCGGCGGGTGGCCTCGCTGCGGGACGGCGACCCCGAGGTGCGCTGGTACCCCTTCTGACGTCGCCCCTTCTGACATCATGGGCCCCGTCGAACCGGCCGGTAACGAACGGGGTGTTGGGATGCGGATGGAACTGTCGGACGTCACGCTGGACGTCGAGGTGAGCGGTGAGGGCCCGGTCGTGCTGCTCCTGCACGGCTTCCCGGACTCGCACCACCTCTGGCGCCACCAGATCCCCGCCCTGAACGCGGCGGACTTCCGGACGATCGCGCCGACCCTGCGCGGCTTCGGCGGCTCGGACCGGCCCGAGGGCGGCCCGGCGGCGTACCACCCGGCGAAGCATGTCGGCGACATGCTGGAGCTGCTCGCCCGGCTCGGCGTCGACCGCTTCCACCTGGTCGGCCACGACTGGGGCTCGGGCATCGCCCAGGCCCTGGCCCAGGCCGTGCCGGACCGGGTGGCGAGCCTGTCCATCCTGTCCGTCGGCCACATCGCGGCGATCCGGGCGGCCGGCTGGGAGCAGAAGCAGCTCTCCTGGTACATGCTGCTCTTCCAGCTGGCGGAGGTCGCCGAGACCTGGCTGGCCCATGACGACCACGCGAACCTGCGCGAGATGCTCGCCGAGCACCCCGACCAGGAGGCGGTCCTGAAGCCGCTGAAGGAGCCGGGCGGTCTGACGGCCGCGCTGAACATCTACCGCTCGGGCCTGCCGGCCGAAGTGCAGTTCGCCCCGGAGCTCCCGCTGCCGCCGCTCCCGGAGCAGGTCCCCGTCATGGGCGTCTGGTCGACCGGTGACCGCTTCCTCACCGAGCGGTCGATGGCGGACACCGGCGAGCACGTCGCCGGCTCCTGGCGCTACGAGCGGATCGAGGACGCGGGCCACTGGCTCCAGCTCGACCAGCCGGAGAAGGTCAACGAGCTGCTGCTCTCCTTCCTCAAGGAGACCTGAGGAGAACGGCTAACCAGCCACCCTGGTCGGCTCCCGCAGCGGCCACACCGGGTCCACCACCGCCTCCGCGTCGCCCTTCCTCCGCAGGAAGGACTGGAAGTCCTCGGCCCACGCCCGGTACCAGCCGATCTGGCGTTCGTGGAGCACGGCCGGGTCGAGGGCGGCGACCGAGGGGTGCCGCTCGGCTATCGCGATCGCGACCCGGACCGCGGCGAGCGCGTCGGCGGCCGCCTGGTGGGCGGCGGTGAGCTCCACCCCGTACTCGCCGCAGACCGCTTCCAGGGTCCGCTTGCCGCGCCGGTAGCGGTCGACGGCCCGGTCGATGGTGTACGGGTCGATGACCGGGCCTATGCCGGTGCCGCCCAGGCGCTCCTCCAGCGAGGGCAGTCCGTGCCGCCGCAGCTCGGCGGCGAGCAGGGTCAGGTCGAAGGACGCGTTGTAGGCGACGACCGGGACGCCGCGGCGCCAGCAGCCGGTCAGGGTGTCGGCGATCTCGTCGGCCACCTCGCGCACCGGGCGCCCCTCCGCCGCCGCGCGCTCGTTGCTGATGCCGTGGATCGCGGACGCCTGCGCCGGGATGCGGATGCCGGGGTCGGCGAGCCAGTCCCGCTGGCGCACCACCTCGCCGCCGTGGACGCCGACGATCGAGGCCGTGACGATGCGGGCCTCCAGCGGGTCCGTACCGGTCGTCTCCAGGTCGAAGCCGGCCAGCTCTTCCCCGTACCAAGCCATCGGGTCCTCCTTACGTGATCTCCCCCGTGGTGCTGAAAACCTTCGCACGCGCCACTGACAACGCGGCCGGGAGGTGCGGTCCGGGCGTCAGGAGACCGGTCGGGAGTCGAGCCACACCGACTCGAATTCCTCCCGGTATGTCGAGAAAAGTCCGTGTTCGGCGCCGGTGTCGGGGCCCTGCCCGGCCCGGACCACGTTCCGCCCGCCGCCCCGCAGCACGAGCACCGGGGCCTCCATGCCGCGCGCCTTGCGCAGATACGACTGGACCACCGCGACCCCGTCGGGGCCGTCCCCGTCGACCAGGTAGGCGGTGAAGCGCGGGGTCTCGTCGAAGACGTGGATCTGGAAGGCGCCGGGGTCGCGCAGCCTGGAGCGCACCCGGCGCATGTGCAGGATGTTCATCTCGACCGAGCGGCTCAGCTCGCCCTTCTTCAGGCCGAGCTCGCGCTCGCGCCGCTTGACGGCGCTGCTCGCCGGGTTGAGGAAGAGCAGGCGTATGCGGCAGCCGGACTCGGCGAGGTGGACCATCCGCCGCCCGGAGAAGTTCTGCACGAGCAGGTTCAGGCCTATGCCAGTGGCGTCGAGCCGGCGGGCCCCGCCGAACAGGTCCTCGGCGGGCAGCTGCCGCTGCAGCCGCACCCGGTCGGGGTGCACGGACACCACGTCGGCGTAGCGGTCCCCGACCAGGTCCTCGACCGCGTCGACCGGCAGCCGGTCGGCCGAGGGCACCCCCGCCCCGCTCCCGAGGATCTCCAGGAGCCGGGCGGAGGCCCGTTCGGACTGGGCGAGCACGGTCAGCGACAGGGCCCGGTTGCGGGAGACGACATTGCGCGTCACCTCCAGCTCGTCGAGGACGAGTTCGACCTCGCGCCGGTCGTCGAAGTACGGCTCGAAGCAGGGCCAGTGCTGCACCATCAGCTCGCGCAGCTGCGGGAGGGTGAGGAAGCTGAGCACGTTGTCGTCGGCCGGATCGAGCAGATAGCCCTTGCGGCGGGACACCTCGCGGACGGCGACCGCCCGCTGGACCCATTCCTGGCCGGCCGGCCCGGCCGCGGCCACCACCCACTCCTCGCCGTGCACCGGCTCGTACACCGGCCGCAGGACCGCCGCAACGACGGCCCGCAGCCGCTGTTCGACCAGATTCAGCCAGATGTAGGCGCGGCCGGCCCGCTGGGCCCGGGTGCGCACCTCGCTCCACGCCTCCGGGCCCCATTCGAGCTCGGCGCCGATCTCCACCGGCCGGGCGACGGAGACCGCACCGGGCGGCACCTCGCCGGGTTCGGCCGGTCCCCCGTCGTGACCCGCCTCGCCTGGGGGCAGCTCCAGACCTCCCGAGCTCACCCGCGCACCGCCTTCTGCTCCCGACAACGATCAAGGAAGGGTACTCCGGAAGCGGAAGGCGGTGCAGCAGGATCGCCGGGCCGGTTGCTCAACTGCCCGGAATCGGGGCCCCGTTCCGCCCGGCGAGATCGGCCGGAGTGAGCGGATTCATAGCGGTTACGTCCCTGGGCGCGAGCTGGAATCCCTGCCAGTGGACCGGCATCGGCTGCTGGTCCTCGTCCCGGGCGATGTGATGGAACCCGATGTTGACCCAGACCGCCGGGTTGGTCAGAGTCTCCCCATTGACCCATTTGTCCACACTGGTGGGCGCGTTCCGGCCACAGTTCAGGATGTTGTTGCTGGCGAACTGTTCGCAGGCGCGGGCCTGGGTGAAGTAGACGTCGTGCTTGGTGAAGGGGCGCCCGGCGTAGGTGTTGGTGTGGCCGGGCACGATCTCGTACGAGCGGGCGTGGCCGTCCTTGTTCTTGCCGCTCTGGCTCACCACCCGCCACCAGCGCATGTTCCTCGCGTCGCCGGCGAGTTCTTTGGTGACGACCGTGCGGGTGGTCTTCACGGTCGGACTGCCGTCGCGGGCGGGCGGGGTGACCTGGGAGTCGAACTGCTCGACGCGGCCCTTGGAGCTGCCGTCGAGGCCGAAGTCGAGCTTCCAGAAGACGTTGTGGGCGTGGCTGGTGGCGTAGTCGCGGGCGCCCTTGCCGATCGGCCAGCCGCGTCCGTCGGTGGCGTTGTAGTCGACCGGCGAGAGGCTGCCGGTGGCGCCGACGTTGGCGGAGATCATGCCGTCGGAGGCGAACCGCCACTCGCTGATGTACTCGTACCAGCCGACCTTGTTGACGGTGTAGACGAGCAGGTCCTTGCCCTGCGCCTGCCAGACCCCGCCGCCGCTGTCGGCGGCCATCCGGTAGGCGTGGCCGCGGGTGCGGGTGGTGGTGCACAGGCCGTCGACCTTGCCGACGTCGGGCACCTTGACCGAGGTGATGGTGCCGCCGGGGCACTCGCCGGGCTTGAGGCCCTGCAGGCCCCAGCCGAAGCCGGCGCCGGTGAGGTCGTCGTACTCGGCGTTCCCGTCGTCGTACGGGACATGGATCTGGGCCAGCTTGGCGCTGTTCAGCACCCGGATCGGGGCGCGTTCGCCGGGCGGCTGGTAGGTGACCTTGTCCAGGATCAGGCCGGAGTCGGTCGAATAGCGCCAGCACATGCGCCAGACGGTGCCGCCGTCGAGCTTCTGCTCGATGCGGTACGCGGCGGAGCAGTCGGCCGGCGGCGGTGCGGGTACGGCGGGGGCGGGGGCGGCCGGGGCCGCGCTCGCGGGGGCCGCGGTGGCGGCGCCGAGCAGGGCGGCGGCGGCGAGGACGGCACCCGCGGTGCGGGCCGTGCGGGCTGCGCGGCCTGTGCGGGCGTGCCGGAGTCGCGAAGAGGACATGCGGACGTACTCCCTCGGTACGGGCGTGCGGGGTGTGGGCCCGGGCGGTGGTCAGCCGACGCGGGTGACGGTGCGGGCGCTGAGGTCGACGACCAGGCCGCGGGTGTCGATCCAGGCGCCGTTGAGCACCTTGGTGACGAGCCGGAGACAGCGGTGCTCGCCGCACTTGGCGAGCGGCTCGGGCACGTTCTTCTCGCGGTAGGTGCGGTAGACGTCGCCGTTGAACCAGAGCTGGTCCGGCGTGGTGAGCTCCTTGCCGGTGGCGTCCTGGTAGTCCTCCTTGACGCCCTTGCCGAGCGGGCTGTCGAGGATGAGCCGCAGCGCGGCCCGCAGTTCCTCGGGGTGGGCGGAGGGCTGTACGCCGCGCTGGGCGCCGGAGGCCTCCACCTTCCCGGTGTCGAGGTCGACCGTCCGGGTGATGAGCTCGTCACGGCCGTAGTCGTAGAAACGGACCCGGGCGCGGCGCGGGCCGCCGGCGCTCTCGCCGGGCTCGGGGTCGGCGAGCTCGGTGCCGAGGCGCTGCGGGCCTCGCCCGCCCTCGGCGTTCCTCTGGGCGGAGGCGGTCGGCGGGGTCAGCGCCAGGGCCTCGGCCCGCTTCAGCTCGTCGTCGGTGAGCGGGTCGGTGCCCACCCCCTTGGCCCCCTCGGGCGGTGCCGCGGCGAGGGCGGCGGGCCCGGGCGCCGGGCCGTCGGTCCCCGCCTTCCCCGGTGTGCCGGTGGCGGCGGCCGTGCCGCGTGGACCTTCGTCCGCCCCGGCGCTGCCCGGCAGGGTGACGGCGACGGCGACCGCGGTGCCGGTCACGGCCATGGCGGCGCCGGCCACCACCTTCCCCAGGTGGCGGCGCACTATTTCGTACACACTTCCCCCACACATACAAGTCTTTCCGCATATCCCCCGATTCGCGGCATGGTCACCCGTTAGGACGAGCCGAAGTCCTAGGAGGTTGCCCCTCTTTCGGGCAGGATCTGGCCGAGTTGGACCCCCTTGCCCCTGGACAGAAGTGGAAGAGTTCGTCTATGCAGGTCTGGCCGGGACAGGCGTATCCCCTGGGCGCCACCTACGACGGCGCCGGCACCAATTTCGCGGTCTTCTCGGAGGCCGCGCACCGCATCGAGCTGTGTCTGCTCCACGACGACGGCAGCGAGACGTCCGTGGAGCTGCGCGAGACCGACGCCTTCGTGCGGCACGCCTATCTGCCCGGCGTGATGCCCGGGCAGCGGTACGGCTTCCGGGTGCACGGGCCGTACGCGCCGGAGCGCGGGCTGCGCTGCAATCCCGCGAAACTGCTGCTCGACCCGTACGCGCGGGCGCTCGCGGGCGCGGTGGAGTGGCACGAGGCGGTGTACGGGTACCCCTTCGGGCGCCCGGACGCGCGCAACGACCTGGACTCCGCCCCGCACACGATGACCTCCGTCGTGGTCAACCCGTACTTCGACTGGGGCGACGACCGGCGTCCGCGCACCGAGTACCACCACACGGTGATCTACGAGGCCCATGTGAAGGGCCTGACCATGCGTCACCCGGACCTGCCGGAGGAGCTGCGCGGCAGGTACGCGGGGCTCGCGCACCCGGCGGTGATCAACCACCTCAAGGAACTGGGCGTCACGGCCCTTGAGTTGATGCCGGTGCATCAGTTCGTGAACGACCACCGGCTTGAGGACGCGGGGCTCTCGAACTATTGGGGCTACAACACCATCGGCTTCTTCGCCCCGCACAACGCCTATGCCTCGTGGGGCGACCGGGGCCAGCAGGTCCTGGAGTTCAAGTCGGCGGTGCGGGCGCTGCACCAGGCGGGCATCGAGGTGATCCTCGACGTGGTCTACAACCACACCGCCGAGGGCAACCATCTGGGCCCGACGCTGTCGTTCCGGGGCCTGGACAACCCCTCGTACTACCGGATCGGCAACGACCCCCGGTACTACACGGACACCACCGGCACCGGGAACTCGCTGCTCATGCGGTCCCCGCACGTGCTGCAGCTGATCATGGACAGTCTGCGGTACTGGGTGACCGAGATGCATGTGGACGGCTTCCGCTTCGACCTGGCGGCGACCCTGGCCCGCCAGTTCCACGAGGTGGACCGGCTGTCCTCGTTCTTCGACCTGGTGCAGCAGGACCCGGTGGTCAGCCAGGTGAAGCTGATCGCCGAGCCGTGGGACCTGGGCGAGGGCGGCTACCAGGTGGGCAACTTCCCGCCGCAGTGGGCGGAGTGGAACGGCAAGTACCGGGACTGCGTGCGCGATCTGTGGCGCGGCGAGCCGCGCACGCTCGCCGAGTTCGCCTCGCGGCTCACCGGCTCCTCGGACCTGTACCAGGACGACGGGCGGCGTCCGCTCGCCTCGGTCAACTTCGTGACGTGCCACGACGGTTTCACGCTGCGCGACCTGGTCTCGTACAACGAGAAGCACAACGAGGCCAACGGGGAGGGCAATCGGGACGGCGAGAGCTACAACCGGTCGTGGAACTGCGGCGCGGAGGGCGACACCGACGACATCGGGATCCGTGAGCTGCGGCAGCGCCAGATGCGCAACTTCCTCGCCACGCTGATGCTTTCGCAGGGCGTGCCGATGCTCAGCCACGGCGACGAGTTCGGGCGCACCCAGGGCGGCAACAACAACGCGTACTGCCAGGACAGCGAGATCTCCTGGGTGCGCTGGCCCAAGCCGGGCGCCGAACCGGAGGCCACGCTCCTGGAGTTCACCCGCGCGATGGTCCGGCTCCGCCGCGAGCACCCGGTGTTCCGCCGCCGCCGCTTCTTCCACGGACGCCCGGTGGAGGGCACCCACGACGAGCTCACCGACATCGCCTGGTTCACCCCGGAGGGCGAGGAGATGACCGCCCGCGACTGGCAGGCCGCCCACGCGCAGGCCCTCACGGTCTTCCTCAACGGCAACGCGATCTCCGAACCGGGCGCCCAGGGCGAGCCGATCTCCGACGACTCCTTCCTGCTGATGTTCAACGCCTCCGCCCAGGAGCTGGAGTTCGAGGTCCCGGACAGCCACGGCGAGAACTGGAAGATCGTCGTCGACACCTCCCACCCGGAGGGCATCCCTCCACAGGAGGGCCCCCGGGTGGCGGCGGGCGAACGGGTGACACTGGCACCCCTGACCCTGACGGTGCTGAGGCGCCCGGCGTGAGGGCGGGCCCGTTCGGCGGCACCCGGACGGGCGTACGGGGCGATGGTGCGGCTCCGGGCGGGTACGTACGTTCGTATGACGTTCTCCTCGTCCTCGGCCGCGGGGCCCGCGCTGCCCACCGCGACCTACCGGATCCAGCTCCAGCCGTCGTTCCCGTTCGCCGCCGCCGAGCGGGCCGTGCCACGGCTCGCCGCGCTCGGGGTGTCGCATCTGCATCTGTCGCCGGTGCTCGAAGCGGTGCCCGGGTCCACGCACGGGTACGACGTGACCGACCCGGGGCGGGTGCGCGGCGAGCTGGGTGGTGAGGAGGGGCTGCGGGCGCTCGCCGCGACGGCGCGGGGGCACGGGCTGGGACTCGTCCTCGATCTGGTGCCGAACCATATGGCGGCCTCGCCCCGGCACAATCGCGCGCTGCGGGAGGTGCTGCGGGACGGGCCGGAGTCGCCGTACGCGCGCTGGTTCGACATCGACTGGGCGGCGGGCGAGGGGCGGATGCTGCTTCCGGTCCTGCCGGGGCGGCTCTCCGAGGTGCGCGACCGGCTGCGGGTCGCGGACGGGGTCCTCGTCCTCGACGGGCAGGAGTTCCCACTGCGGGCGGGCACGGAGGAGCTGCCGCTCGACGAGCTCCTCGACGCCCAGTGGTACCGGCTCGCGTGGTGGCGCCTCGCCCGCACCGAGCTCAACTACCGCCGGTTCTTCACCATCTCGGATCTGATCGGGGTACGGGGCGAGGACCCGGAGGTGTTCGCCGCGACCCACGCCAAGGTCCTGGAGCTGGTCGCGGACGGCGTCGTCGACGGGCTGCGGATCGACCACCCGGACGGGCTCGCCGACCCGGAGGGCTATCTGGAGCGGCTCGCGGAGGCGACCGGCGGGCGCTGCTGGACGGTGGTGGAGAAGATCCTCACCGGCACCGAGCCGCTGCCCGCGTCCTGGCCGGTGGCCGGCACCACCGGCTACGACGCCCTGCACTACGTGGACGGACTTTTCACCGACCCGGTGGGGGCCGACGAACTCGCCGACGTCTACCGGGAGTTCGCCGGACGGTCCGGGGACCGGGGCGGCTACTGGGCGGCGACCGCCCGCCGCGCCGCGTACAAGGTGGTCACCCACGAACTGGCCGCCGAGACCGCCGCCCTCACCCGCCTCGCCGGCCGCATCTGCGCCGCCGACCCCGCCCTGCGCGACCACGCCCCCTGGGCGCTGCACACCGCGATCCGCGAACTCCTCGTCCGCGTCCCCGTCTACCGCCCGTACCGCACGGGCGGCGAGCACGTCCTCACCCCGGAGGCGGCGCGCGGCGCCAAGGCGGCGTTCGCGGTGCCGGAGGAGGCGACGGCCGTGGACGTGGTCCGCGACCTGGCGCTCGGCAAGCACGGCGACGGTCCCGAACACCGCGCGTTCCGGGCCCGGTTCGCCCAGACCTCGTCCGCGCTGCGCGCCAAGTCCGTGGAGGACACCGCCTTCTACCGCTACACCCCGCTCCTCTCGGCGAACGAGGTGGGCGGCGACCCGGGCCGCCCGGCGGTCACCCCCGACGAGTTCCACGCCTTCTGCACCCGCCTCGCCCGGGACTGGCCGGCCACCGGCACGGTGCTCACCACCCACGACACCAAGCGCAGCGCGGACGTACGGGCCGGGATCGCGGTCCTGTCGCAGTGTCCGCAGCGCTGGGCGGAGCTGCTGGAGGAGGTCGCCGGGGTGCCGGCGCCCGATCCGCATCTGGCGTGGACGGCCTGGCAGACCGCCTTCGGCTTCGGCGCCCCCGACCCCGCGCGGCTCGGGCCCGCCGTCCTCAAGTCGGTGCGCGAGGCGGGCCTGCACACCAGCTGGACCGAGCCGGACGCGGCGTACGAGCGTGCGGTGAGCGAGTTCGTCGCGGCGGGCCCGGGCCGCATCCCGCTCCGTACCGCCTCCGAGGCGGCCTTCGCGCTCGAACCCCACATCCGCGCCCATGTCCTGGGCGCCACGCTCGTCCAGCTGACCATGCCGGGCGTGCCCGAGCTGTACCAGAACACCGAGCGCGAGTACCGGGCCCTGGTCGACCCGGACAACCGGGCCCCGTACGCACCGGGCCCGGACGACGACAAGACGGCCCTGGTGCGGGCCGCCCTCGGCCTGCGCCGCGCGCACCCGGAGTACTTCGGCCCGACGGGCCACTACACGGCGCTCCCGGCGAACGGTCCGACGGCCCCGCACTGTCTCGCCTTCAGCCGTGCGGACCGGGTCCTCACGGCGGTGACCAGGCTGCCGCTGCGACTCGCGGAGGCGGGCGGCTGGCAGGACACGGCGCTGGCGCTGCCGGAGGGCAGGTGGCTCGATGTCCTGGACGGCGTACGGGAGTTCAGCGGCGGCCCGCAGACCCCGGTGAAGCTGGCGGAGCTGTTCGAGGCGCGCCCGGTGGCGCTACTGGTACGAACCTGACTCCACGGGAGGGAAGTTGAGGGGCGAGGAAAGCGAAGGGACTACTGCTCGATGTGGTTTCGGGTGAGAAGGAAGCCCCTTCATGGCCTCGCCTTGGGAAGAACCTAGCACTCAGGCGGGAATCAGGTCGCGCAGATTTTCCGGCGTGATCACCCGCGAGCCCGGGGCGAGCCCCTCGGGGCGCTCCAGACCGATGTAGGTGACCGGCTCCTCGGGCGCCGGGGTCCGGCCGTCCCACAGCTCGGTCCGGGCGCCCGCCTCGGTCATCAGGTCGGTGAGGTGCCGGACGGTGAGCGGGGTCCGCTCGACCAGGCCGCGCAGCAGCACCGCGAAGGTCACCTTGTTCTCCTCGACCCGGTTCCCGGCCGGCTCGCCCCTGAGGTAGAGGTGCAGCCAGCGGGCGTGCCAGCCGCCCTCGGCATCGCGCTGGAAGGCCAGCGGCAGGGCGATCCGGCCGGGGCCGCGCAGGTCCGACTTCATGCGTACGGTGCGCGGTTCGAAGGGCCGGCCGGCCTGGTCGGCCTCGCGCAGCATGAAGCCGAAGAAGGACTCCTCGACGCGGTCGAAGCCCTCGCCGTCGTAGACGTGCACCTGCGGGATGACGAAGTCGCCGCGCACCGCGCCGAGCCGCAGGTCGATGAACTCCGAGGCGCCGTGCGGCGCCGCGATGATGTCGCCGGAGTGGCTGCCCTCGACGGTGCCGAGCTCCGTGTACGAGAGCCAGGTGACGGCGTCGTAGTCGGCGTCCAGGACCAGCGCGGACAGGTCGTGGTCGGTGGTGGTGCTGCGCTCCTTCCAGTAGGTGAAGAAGCGCAGCAGCTCGCCCTCGACCCGCGACACGGAGCCCCGCGGCAGCGTGCCGAGGCCGACCGCGGCGGCCCGGCCGCTCAGCGGCAGCGCCACGGCCAGGGCGTCGGGGTCGATCAGGAGGCGGTCCGGGACCGTGAGCCGGCGCCGGGTCTCGGCGTCGAGCAGCGCGGTCAGCCGGTCGCGTACGGGTGCGGGCAGCGGCCCGCGGGTGTCCTCGGTGACCCAGGCGGCGCCACGGCGGTTCACGAAGACCCGGCGCGGCTCGCCCTCTCCCGTACGGCCCGTCCCCGTACGTCCCTCTCCCGTACGGCCCGTCCCCGCACGGCCGGTCCCCGTACGCCCCGTCCCCGTGCGGTTCTGCACGTGCTCGCGCAGGGACAGCACGACGCGGCCGGAGACCCGGGGCGCGGCCCGCTCGGCCGCGGCGAGGACGGCGTCGAGCTCCGCGCCTTCCCGCGCGGTGCGGACGAGCCGGTCGAGGGACCGGAACAGCATGCCGGGCGCGGCGGTCGCGAGCAGCTCGGCGGTGCCGCCGACGTCCCCGGCGGCGAGCAGCTCCTCCACGCGGCGGGCGATCGAGGGCGCCTTGCGCTCGCCGCGCGCGACGGCGAACACCTCGGCCGCGTGCGGCCACTGCGGGTACTCGTGCGGGTGCAGCCGCTCCCCCAGGCGCTTCCAGGCCTCGCGGTGCCGCGCTACGTCGGCCAGCTTGGCCGGGTCGGCGGCGACGACCGCGTCGAGCGTGGCGAGCAGGGCGCGCCGGGACGCCCGGGACGGCGCCCGGAACCGGGTGGGCTCGCGCAGGCCGACGTCCCCGTCCGACAGCGCGCACGCGAGCCGCAGCACATCGGTGACGGTGTCCACGAGCAACGGCGCCCCGGCCTTCAGGCGCGCCCGGTTGATCACGGCCCGGATCTCCCGGACGGGGATCTTCTCGGGCTGCGGCTCGTCCGCCTGGCGCTCGGCGAGCACCGCCAGGTCCTCCAGATGCTCCGCGCCGAGCGGGACACGGCTGCCCGCGAGGGCGAGGTAGAGCGCACTCACCTCGTCGGTGAGCGCGCCGCCGAGGTGCAGGAGGGTGACCCGGTCGCCGGCCGAGGCCACCAGCTCGTCGTGCGCGGCGAGCAGCTCCTCGTACGCGTGCTGGTACCGGCCGTACGTCGGCAGGGTGAGGAGGTCGAGGACGCCGTCGCCGAGCCGCGCGAGCACGGCGGGCCGCGCCGCCTCGTCGGCGAACGCCTCGGCCAGGCACCCGGCCCAGAACGCGACGGTGTCGGGCACACCCTTCGGGAAGTCCACGAAGTAGGTGTTGTGCCGCACATGGTCCCCGACGAGCTCGCGGACCGTGTCCAGGGTGCGGGCGGCGAGGACGGTGACCGTCTTCTCCTCGCACGCGGACAGCGCGCCGAACAGCTCCGCCGACAGCTTGAACCCGACGGACATCAGGGCGACGTCGAACCGCCTCGCGGCGGCAGCCCCGTGACCACCGGAACCGGCGGGACCGGCGGGACCGGTGGGCCCGTGGGGCGCGGGGACGCGGAGGGTGTGCCGTACGACCAGACGTTCGAGGGTGTGGACCATGGGCGCATGCTTCCAGGGCCGACCGGCTGGGCGCACACGGATTTCACCCTGGCTGGCTCAGGGGTGCCGACGTGAAGTGCCGTACCCGAAGGGGTTCGACGAGGTACTCGTCCTCGCCCGGCAGCACCACGGGCTGGTCGCGCCAGTGCTCGCCGGCGTAGCCGACCAGATCCTGCTCGCTGCGCCAGTGGCTGACGTACAGCAGCGCGTCCGGCGGCGCGAGCAGGACCTCGTGGTGCACAAGCCCCGGGTACCGGCCGGGAAACTCGCGGACCGCGGAGACGATCATGTCGCGGAACGCCTCGAAGCGTCCCGGTCGTACGCGTGCCTCACTCACCCTGATGATCACGGCCGTCAGGGTGTCACGCGGGCCGCTGCGGCACCACCCCCCGCCTCTCCTGCTCCTCCCGCCCTTGGTGACGCGCTATCCCCCGGGGCGGACGATCAGGGTGCGCGGGGCCCGGGTGATGACGCCGGTGCGCCGGGGGTGGAAGCCGTCGGCGAGGCGGAGGCGGGGCATGGCCCGGAAGAGGGCGCGCAGGGCGTACTCGGCTTCCAGGGCGGCGAGGGTGACGGCGGGGCAGGGACCGGGGCCGTAGGTGAGCTGGCCGGGGTCGGGGCGCAGGAGGTCGAAGCGGTCGGGGTCGCGGAAGCGGTCCGGGTCGCGGCCGGCGGCGCCGAGGAGCAGGGCGACCGGGGCGCCGGACGGGAGGGTGCCGCCGCTGACGGTGATCTCGCCGCGGGTGCGGCGCATCATGATCTGGACCGGGGGTTCGCGGCGCAGCGACTCCGTCCAGGCGCGGGCGACGAGCCCGGCGGGCGCGTCGCGCAGGGCCTCGACGCGGTCGGGATCGGTGAGCACGTCCGCGAGGAAGCCGGCCAGGGCCTTCTCCCGTACGCCTATCTGCCCGGTGCACTGCCCGGCGAGCGCGGACGCGGCCCGGCCGCGCACCAGGCGCATCATGTCCCGGTACGGCACCCCGACGGCCGCGGCCACCGTCCCGGCGGGCAGCCAGTGGCAGAAGTCCGCGACCAGGTCGGCGCGCGGCCGGTCCGCGATCCGCCGCGCGAGCACGAACGCGGTGCGTTCGGCCACCGCCTGCAGCTCGGCCTCGTCCACGTCCGTGTGCGTCTCGGCGCACGGCGGGTCCCCGGGCCGGTGCCCGTGCGTGAACCGCGGGTCGGCGAGCGCGCCGGCCACATCCGCGTACCGGCTGAGCACCCAGGCCCGCAGGAGCGGGTCGTACGTGAGCGGGAACTCCTCCCGCAGCACGCGGTAGGTCCGGTACGGATCCTGCCCGCCGCCCGGCTCCAGCGGGCTCGGCGCGACCCGCCGCGGCACCTGGTCCGCCGCGGCGGCCGCGGCCGCAGACCCGGCGGTCGTCATCGCGGGCAGGACGGCCCAGTGGTCCCGGTACGCCTCGTCGCTCATCTGGCCCCCTCGTCGGTCGGCATCTCGGGCCCTCTCAGCCCACCACCGATCGGGTGACCCCGCAGCGCGTACACCGCCGTACGGGTGAATTCCGGGCGCGAACCCGACCCCGGGCTGCCCGCCTCAGTTCAGCGACAGCCTGAACGACATCGAGCCGAACCCCACCGCGTCCCCCGCCCGCACCACCACCGCACCGGTGACCCGGCGCCCGTTCACCGTCGTGCCGTTCGTCGAGCCCAGGTCACGCAGCACCCACGTACCCGCCTGCGAGGAGAGTTCCGCGTGCAGCCGGGAGACCGTCTCGTGGCTGAGGCGCAGGCCGTTCACCGGGTCGCGGCCGATGCGGAGGGGGTACGGGCCGGGCTGCGGAAGGAGCAGCTTCGGGAGCCGCTCGGTCTGCCAGGCGCGGCCGAGGCGGGCCGTGAAGGCGGACATCTTGCCGACCGCGCCCACCACGCGCCGGGTCCAGGTCGACTCGGTCGCCAGGTCGGCGGTGAGCAGGGCGAGTTCGTCGGAGCGGCGGGCGACGAGCGCCCGCTCCATCCGGAAGAGGAACGTGTCGTGCGACAGACGTCCCTGCGCCGCGCCCTCGCGGAGCACCGCGAGCGCGCGCTCCCGCTCGGCTTCGGTCAGCCGAGGGGCGCCCGGCGGTCCGGCCGGCAGCTCGTAAGGGGTCGTCACATCCGTGATTGTCCGCCGGGAGGCACCGGGGTGTCCAGAAGGGCCGTCGCAGGCCGGCGGGCAGGGCGACAACTCACGTGCCAGGCCGCCCGATCGTTGCTACGGTCGGCCGCCGATCACACCGATCGCACACCGGTCGCACACCGGCCGGATCACCGAACCACCGGGGGAACCCACTCCATGACTTCTGCCCCTGCGCTCGTCGTCCGGCCGCTCTCCGGACCGCAGGAACTCGACCTCTTCGACCGGCTCGACTACGTCCTCGACCACGAACTCCCCGACGACCTCGCCTCCGGCCGCCGCCTCCCCGAGTGGATGTGGGTGGCCCTGCGCGGCGACCGGCTCGTCGGCCGGATCAGCTGGTGGACCGGGCGGCCCGGCACCGCCCCGCAGGCGCTCGACTTCTTCGACCTGGACCCGGAGCTGTCCGCCGAGGACGCCGCGGAGATCGGCCTCCGCCTCCTGGAGACGGCGACCGCCACCGTCGTCCCGGCCGGCGCGCCCCGCCCCGAGTACGGCCGGTTCATGCCGGCGGACTGGCGCGAGGCCGCCGGGACCCGTACGCAGCTGGAACGTCTCTTCGGGGTCCTGGAGGCCTCGGGCGCCCGCCCGCTCGTGGAGCGGCTGCGCCTGGAGTGGCGGGCGGGCACGCCCGTGCCCGAGCCGGCCGGGCGGCTCGCCTTCCGCCCGGTCCGGGACCGCGAGGACCTGCTCGCGCTGATGACCCCGGTCATGGAGGGCACCCTGGACGCCCACGGCCAGGCGGACCTCGCCTCCGGGCTCTCCCTGCGCGAGGCCGCCGAGCTGCACTACGACGAGGAGCTCGCGCACTACACCACGCCCCGCGACTGGTGGCGGATCGCCGAGCTGCCGGAGACCGGCGAGCCGGTCGGCTTCGTCGTGCCCGCGCGCAACAGCTACCACCCGATCATCGCGTACATCGGCGTCCTGCCCGCCCACCGCGGCCGCGGCCACATCGACGAGATCCTCGCCGAGGGCACCCGGGTGCTCTCCGCCCAGGACGACGTGGCGCGCATCCGGGCGGCGACCGACCTGGGGAACGTGCCGATGGCACGGTCCTTCGCGCGGGCCGGTTACGTGAACTTCGAGCGCTCGGTCAACTTCGTGTGGGACGCGCCGGGCACGGAGGGCGCCTGACTGCCAGGATGGTCCCGTGACCGTTGATCGACAGCAGTGCATCGGCAGCGGTTCACGGCCGGCAGTCTGATCAGTCGACGAGGGGAACCGTCGCGTGCTGTTCGAGGTGTGGGCGCCCCGCGCCCGTGACCGGGTGACGCTGGAGCTGAACGGCGTCGTCCATCCGCTGGAGCGGGACGCCGAGCGGGCCGGCTGGTGGACCGCGGTCGTCCCGGCCGCCGACGGCGACCGCTACGGCTTCGCCCTCGACGACGGGCCCCATCTCCCCGACCCGCGCGCCCGCCGCCTCCCCGACGGCCCTGACGGCCTCGCGGCGGTCGTCGACCACGACACCTACACCTGGCGGTCCGAGACCCCGCGGCTGCGCCTGCGCAGCGGCATCGTGTACGAGCTGCACATCGGCACGTACACCCCCGAGGGCACCCTCGACGCGGCGGCCGAGCGGCTCGGGGAGCTCGCGGGCCTCGGCATCACCCATGTGGAGCTGATGCCGCTGTGCCCGTTCCCGGGGGTGCGCGGCTGGGGGTACGACGGGGTGGCGCCGTGGGCGGTGCACGAGCCGTACGGCGGGCCGGCGGCGCTCAAGCGGTTCGTGGACGCGGCGCACGGCCTCGGGCTCGGCGTGATCCTGGACGTGGTGCACAACCACCTGGGCCCGGACGGCAACCATCTGCCGTCCTTCGGGCCGTACTTCACCGACACCCACCACACGCCCTGGGGCGCGGCGGTGAACCTGGACGCGCCCGGCTCGGACGAGGTCCGGGCGTACTTCCTGGGCAGCGCGCTCGCCTGGCTGCGGGACTACCGGATCGACGGGCTCCGCCTCGACGCGGTGCACGCGCTCACCGACACCCGGGCGCTGACGTTCCTGGAGGAGTTGTCGGCGGCCGTCGACGAGCTGGCCAGGGAGCAGGGCCGGCAGCACTTCCTGATCGCCGAGTCCGACCTCGCCGACCCGCGCACCACCACCCCGCGCACGGTCGGCGGGCTCGGTGTCCACGCGCAGTGGAACGACGACTTCCACCACGCCCTGCACACCGCCCTCACCGGCGAGGACCAGGGCTACTACGCGGACTTCGCGCGCGCTCCGATGGCCGCGCTCGCCAAGACCCTCACCCGGGTCTTCTTCCACGACGGCACCTACTCCAGCTTCCGCGGCCGGCGCCACGGGCGCCCGGTCGACCGCGAGCGCACCCCCGCGCACCGCTTCCTCGGCTACGCCCAGACCCACGACCAGATCGGCAACCGGGCCACCGGCGACCGGCTTTCGGCCTCCTGCTCCCCCGGGCTGCTCGCCTGCGCGGCGGCGCTCGTGCTCACCGGACCGTCGGTGCCGATGCTGTTCATGGGCGAGGAGTGGGGGGCGACGACGCCCTGGATGTACTTCACCGACCACACCGACCCGGAGCTCGCGGAGGCGGTACGGCGCGGCCGGCGGCGGGAGTTCGCGGCACACGGCTGGGCCGAGGAGGACATCCCGGACCCGCAGGAGGCGGCCACCCGCGACCGCTCGGTCCTCGACCGTACGGAGCGCGAGCGCGAGCCGCACAGGCGGCTGCTCGCCTGGCACCGCGAGCTGATCGCGCTGCGCCGCACGCTGCCCGACCTCACGGACCCGGATCTGGCCGGGGTGCGGGTGGCGTACGACGAGGAGGCGCGCTGGCTGGTGTTCCGGCGCGGGGACGTCCGGGTGGCGGTGAACCTGGGCAAGGAACCGGCGTCGATCGCGCTCGGCTCGAACGGCCGCGACCGGGTGCTCGCCGCGTGGGAGCGGACGGAGGCACCCGGCCGGGACGGCCTGCTGACGCTGCCGGCGGAGTCGGCGGTGGTCCTGACGGACGGCTGAGCCCCGCTCTCCTAAGGCGGAGGTCACTCCACGATCGCCATCTCGTGCGGGGTGTTGTTGAAGCGGCGCCCCGTGCCGTCCTCGGTGAGGGTGACGATGTCCTCGATGCGGACGCCGAAGCGGCCGGGGAGATACACGCCGGGCTCGATGGAGAAGCACATGCCGGGGACGATCGGGCGTTCCTCGCCCTCGATCATGTACGGCGGTTCGTGCGTGGTGACGCCGATGCCGTGGCCGGTGCGGTGGATGAAGTACTCGCCGTAGCCGGCGTCCGTGATGACCTTGCGCGCCGCGCGGTCCACGTCCTGGCACGCCGCCCCGTCCCGTACCGCTTCGAATCCGGCCTGCTGGGCCGCGCGGACGAGGTCGTGGACGCTCCGCTCCTCGTCGGTGGGCTCGCCGACGTGGACGGTACGGGTGGTGTCGGAGCCGTAACCGTGCTTGAGGCCGCCGAAGTCGAGGACGACCATGTCGCCGCGCTCGATCGTCCGGTCACCGGCCTCGTGGTGCGGGTTGGCGCCGTTGGGGCCCGAGCCGACGACGGTGAAGTCGACCTGGGAGTGCCCGAAGCGCAGGAGCAGCGCGGCGAGGTCGGCGGCGACCTCGGTCTCCTTGCGGCCCGCGAAGCGCACCTTGAGGATCTCGCCGTACGCCTGGTCGGCGGCGGCCCCGGCGGCCGCGACCCGGGCCAGCTCGTGGGCGTCCTTGACGGCACGGAGCATCGGCAGCGCCTCGGTGAGGGAGACGTACGAGGTGCCGGGCAGGGCCTGCTGGAGGCCGAGCAGATGCATGGCCCAGGCGTTGTCGCTGACGCCGAAACGGCCGCTCGCGTCGAGCAGCGGCGCGGTGACGGCGTACGGGTCCTTGCCGTCGGTCCAGTCGCGCAGGCTCAGCGCCGCCGCGCCCGCGGCCTTCTCGGCGTCGGGCGCCTCCAGGGTGGGCACGACGAGCACCGGGTCCTTGCCGGGGGCGATCACGAGCACGGTGAGCCGCTCGGTGATCGCGGTCGGCTGGTACCCGGTCAGATAGACCAGATCGGGCCCGGGCGCGACCAGCACCCCGGCGAGCCCCGCCGCCCCGGCGGACTCGGCGGCCCGGGCCATCCGGGCCCGGTAGTCGTCGGCGGTGAAGGGCGCGGGTGCGGCACTGCTGTGGGGCATGGGTGATCTCCTCCTCGACGTACAGCATCCTGCCGGGAGCCGCCGGGTCCGGCTACTCCGGCTCGCGGACGATGAGGCGTTCGAGCAGGGCCTGGAAGTCGTCGCCCACCACGATGCGGAGCCGGCCGTCCTCCTCCGCGTGTTCGCTGAGCTGGGTGAGGGTGCCGGCGCGCCACCAGAAGACGTACGGGCTGATGGCGCCGGGGGTGTCCTCGTAGCCGGAGGCGGCGAAGGAGGCCATCGCGCCGAGGGCGGGGACGATGGTGGTGTCGCGGATCGGGTGGAAGGCCAGCTGGTGGCGGAACGGCATGGCGACAAGGGCCCCGTCCTCCGTCAGCGGCCGCCCGGTGACCCGGCGGACCACCGCGTCGAGGTCGAGGACCCGGCTCGCCGTGTAGAAGGAGTCGCCGAGGATGACCTCGAAGCGCATGCCGTCCGCGTCCTTGACGGTCTCGTGCCCCTCGACCGGGAGCCCGCGCAGGTTGTCGATGGCCCGCTCCCGCAGCCGTACGGGATCGCCGAGGCGTTCCAGGGCCTCGTCGGTGAGGGTCATGACGCTCTCCGGCAGGTCGAGCGCGAGCACCTCGTAGAGCCCGGGGGCGACCGTACGCGCGTAGCCGAAGGCGCCCGGGTCGATGCCGTCGCCGCTGACGACCCGCGGGTAGAGCTGGGCGCGGATCTGTTCGGGCGGCAGGGTGTCGAGCGCGGAGGGGCCTTCGAGGGCGCGGACCACGAGCCGTACGTGCCGCTCGATGAGCCGCGGCCAGATGCGGGTGCCGCGCGGGTCCTGGTGGCAGACGGCGGCGAGGTTGCCGAGGCCGAAGCGACGGCCGGAGTCGTCGGTGACGGAGTCGGCGTAGACGGTCACTTCGAGGCCGAGTTCGGCGAAGACCGCGCGGACCTCCCTGCGGAAGAGCGCGGCCTCGCGCTCGGAGAAGTACGTGAACTCCGGGTCCCGCGGCGCGTCGTCGCCGTCGCGCCTGGGCCCTCGCCGGAACCACCCCACGTCGTCCCCGCCTTTCGTCGCCTGTTCCCGCCGTACGGGCCAGATTAGCGAGCGGCCGTCTCCCGGTGGCCGAGACGGCCGACCAACTCCGCCGCCGGACCGTCCGGTTCGCCGCCGTGCAGCAGTTCGGTGCGGTGTACGAGGCGGGGCGCAGCGAGCGGTACGAGCGCCGCGCCGGCCGCGGAGGCGTCACCGGCCGCGGACCGGGGCAGCAGCGCCAGGCCGTGCCCGGCGGCGGCGAGGGCGGCGACCGTACGCGCGTCGGCGCCCTCGTACCGCAGCGACGGGCGGAAGCCGTGGCCGCCGGGTGCGCCGTGCGCGGCGCGCAGCCGGTCGAGCGGGAGCCCCGCGCCGGGGGCGTCGAGCCAGCGCGCGTCGACGAGGTCGGCGAGGTCGAGCCCGGTGCGCCGGGCCAGCGGGTGGCCCGCGGGCAGGACGACGACGAGGGGTTCCTCGGCGACCGGACGGGCGGTCAGCGGGGCGATGTCGGGGAGCCGCAACGGGTCGCTGGGCGCGGTGACCCCGTCGACGAGCCCGAGGTCGGCGCCGCCGGTGGCCACGGCGGCGGGCACCTCGTCGCGCGGCAGGGTGCGCAGGGTGACACCGGTGGCGGGCAGCGCGTCGAGCACCCGAGGGTGGAGGGCGAGCGGCGCGGCGGCGAGGGTGAGCGTACGGCGCGGCGGCGCCGCGTACCGGGCGAGGTCGGCGCGCGCGGCGTCGAGCCGGAGCAGCAGCGAACCGGCGTGTTCGAGCAGCCGCGCACCGGCCGGCGTGGGCGCGACGGGCCGCCGCGCGAGCAGCGGCAGCCCGAGGTCGGCCTCCAGGGCGGCGATGTGCTGGGAGACGGCGGACTGGGTGTAGCCGAGCTCCCGGGCGGCGGCCGAGAAGGAACCGAGCCGGGCGACGGCGACGTAGGTGCGGAGGAGGTGCGGGTCCATCGGCTGGGCCGTGTCTTTCGGATCGTCTTTCGGATCGTCTTTCGGATCAGGGCCGTGGGGTCTGATGCGAGGGGCTCCCCCGGCCTGCGGAGCCGGGCGGCGCGGGCCCGGGCCGCGATCCGCCGGACAGGCTGCCCCAGGACTGTCCTAGGAAGGCCCGGCGGTCTTGAGCAGATCACCGGCGTAGTACGCGAGGGAACGGTTGTAGCGCGGCAGCAGCGGGGCCAGCGCGCCGAGCGCGAGAGAAGCCGCTTCGCGCTCGCGGCCGGTGTCGGCGAGTGCGAGGGCGAGGAAGGCGTCGACGGCGGCGCCCAGCCCGGTCTCGTCGGCGTCGAGCCGCTCGGCGGGGATCGCCCGCTCCTCGGTGAGGAGTTCGACGCTGACGTCGGGGCGGCCGAGGTTGCGCAGGCTGCTGGCGAGCTGGATGACGGCACGGCGGCGGCGCAGTCCGGTGAGCCCGCCGTCGAGGGCCCGCCGGTAGAGGCGGACGGCCTGCTCGGGCTCGCCGGTGGAGTCGTGGGCGGCGCCCAGTTCGAAGAGGGCGACCGGGTCGTCCTCGGGGCGCTCGGCGGCGAGTTCGGCGATCCGGGCGCGGAACCCGGCCGGGTCGTGGTCCTGCTCGTACGCGCCGAGCTCGGCCCAGACGTCGGCGAGGCGCTGCTCCCAGTCGTTGCTCATGGCGGCACCCTATCCGGCGGGCCCGCCGGGGCACCCATAAGCATCCGTGATGGAGGGTGCAGGAATCATCGTTGGACGTGAACGAGCGGGCGCGGCCAGCATGAACGGCATGAGCGACACGAACACGAACACGAACCGCACGCCCGCCGCGAACCACACGCCCGCGACGAACGGCACCGACGCCATGCCCGGCGCCCACCTGCCCGCCCGCGTTCCCCGCATCGCCCTCGTCGGCGACCGCTCCCCGCACGTCAAGTCCCACGTCCGCATCCCGCTCCTGCTCGACGCGCTCGCCGAGCAGGACGGCCTCGTCCTCGACGCGTACTGGATCCGCAGCGAGGACGCGGCCGAACCGGGCGCCGTACAGGGCTTCGACGCGGTGTGGCTGCTGCCGGGCAGCCCGTACGCGAGCGAGGCGGGCGCGCTGGCCGCGATCCGCACGGCGCGCGAGGACGGGATCCCGTTCCTCGGGACCTGCGCCGGTTTCCAGCACGCGCTGATCGAGTACGCGCGGGACGTCTGCGGCCTGGCGCGCGCCGCGCACGCCGAGAACGACCCGGCCGCCGACACCGGCGACCTGCTGATCGCGCCCCTCGCCTGCTCGCTCGTCGGCCACGAGGGCGCGGTGCGGGTGGCACCGGGCTCGCTCGCGGAGTCGGTGCTCGGCGCCGAGCTGACGACCGAGCGCTACCACTGCAACTACGGTCCCGACAGCCGCCATCTGGACACCCTGGAGGCCCACGGTATGCGCTTCACCGGCGTGGACACGGACGGCCAGGTGCGGATCGCGGAACTCCCCGGTCACCCCTTCTTCCTGGCCACCCTCTTCCAGCCGGAACTGGCGGGCGACGGGTCCCGCCCGCACCCGATCGTGCGGGCCCTCGCGCGGGCCGCCGTCATGCGGGCGGCGGTCCCCGCCCGCGAGTAGCCCACGGGTGGGGGCTCAGTCCATCCGTACGACGAGATGGGCGCGGCTCCGGCCGCGTGCGACGAGCCGGGCGTTGGCCTCGTCGGACTCGGCGACCCAGCGTTCGGCGTGGTCCGGCTCCTTGCCGAAGCGGACGTGCCGGGCGACCAGGCGCGGCACCCGGCGCCGGTCGTCCAGGTCGAGGTACCAGGCCTCGTCGAGCAGCGGCCGGACGGCCGCCCAGGGGCCCTCGTCGTGCAGCAGATAGTTGCCCTCGGTGATGACGAGAGGGACCTCGGGCGGTACGGGTATCGCGCCCGCGACCGGTTCCTCCAGGCCCCGGTCGAAGGCGGGGGCGTAGACGGTGACACCGGGTTCGGCGGCCCGGATCCGGGCGAGCAGGGCGGTGTATCCGGCGGCGTCGAAGGTGTCGGGCGCGCCCTTCCGCGCGGCGCGGCCGAGCCGTATCAGCTCGGCCTGCGCCAGGTGGAAACCGTCCATGGGCACGAGCACGGCAAGCCCGTCGAGCCGGGCGACGAGGCGTCCGGCGAGCGTCGACTTCCCGGCCCCGGGCGGCCCGGCGATCCCGAGCACCCGCCTCCGCCCGCCCCTGTCCTGGGTGAGCCGCCGGGCCCGCCCGGCCAGCCGATCGAGTTCCCGCGCGTCCATGCGGGGCATTGTCGCACCGGTGAAGGTCACGGCGAAGGTCACGGCGGGCGCGCCCGTTGGCGGGCCTGGGGTCATACGTATTACGTTCACCTTCATGGACACCAACCTGCCCGCCCTCGCCCTCGTCACGCTCGTCGTCCGCGACTACGACGAGGCCGCCGACTTCTACACCCGCGCCCTCGGCTTCGAACTGGTCGAGGACACCGACCGCGGCGACGGCACCCGCTGGGTCGTCGTACGGCCCCGGGGCACGCACGGCACCGGGCTGCTGCTCGCACGCGCCAAGGACGAGACGCAGGCGGCGGCCGTCGGGGCGCAGACCGGGGGCCGGGTCGGGTTCTTCCTGCACACGGACGACTTCGCCCGCGACCACGCCCGGATGACGGCCGCCGGGGTGCGCTTCCTGGAGGAGCCGCGCCACGAGCCGTACGGCTCGGTCGCCGTCTTCGAGGACCTGTACGGCAACCGCTGGGACCTCCTCCAACCGACGCCGCCCACGACGGCCTGAGCCCGGGCGCGGGGCCCCGAAACCCGGTGGCCCGGGCCGGCCGGCGGGCGCACCATTCTGGAGCTGTGGGTGCCGGCGGAGGAGCTGGACGAGTTCAACGCGCACATCGTCGGCACGATCGACGTCGTCCACGAGTTCCGCTGACGGCCACCGGGAAGGGGGCTACGCCCCCTTTCCCGTCCCCGCCAGGAACTCCGCGAAGGTGCGCTTCCCCACCGCCCTCTCGGGCGTCAGATGGCCGCCCGCGACGAAGGCGCGGTACGTCTTCCCCGGGAGGCGTACCGGCAGCAGCGGGCGGCGCCGGCCGCTCGCGGCCAGGTAGGCGCGGGCCAGGTGGGTGAAGGTGTGCACCTCGGGGCCGCCCATGTCGGGCACGCGCCCCGCGGGCTCCCCTGCGGCCAGCTCGCACAGCCGGTCGGCGACCTCGGCCACCTCGATCGGCTGGTCGGAGACCCCGCCGAGGACGAGCATGACCGGCGCCTTCGCGAAGAGGGCGAGGAACCGGTGGACGAGATCGTGGAACTGGGTGGTGCGCAGAATCGTCCAGCCGAGTCCGGACCCCTCGACGATCTTCTCGCACGCGAGCTTGGTCCGGTAGTACGGGAACGGCACGCGGTCGACGCCGACGATCGAGATGTAGACCAGATGGCGCACCCCGGCCCGCCCGGCCGCCGCCACCAGATTCCGGGTCGAGTCATCGTCGCCGCGCGGGGTGGTGGCGCAGTGCACGACGGTGTCGACGCCGTCCAGCGCCGCGTCCAGAGCGGGCCCGCCCTCGCGCAGGTCGACGGCGTACGGCTGGGAGTGCCGGCTCAGCACCCGCACCTCGTACCCGGCCAGCCGCAACCGCTCGGTCACAAGCCGCCCGAGGGTCCCGGTCCCGCCGGTGACCAGGATGGTCTTCGTCGTGTGCTCCGTGCTCATCGCGATGTCCTCGCTTTCGCTTTCGCTCTCTTCGCATCGTCTGACGCGAAGAGGACTGATCGCGACCGCGGAAATGTGACATCGGGCGTTGAGCGGCTCGTACGAGGGCTCACTGAGCCGTGCGGCGCGGCCTCGCCACGTACGCGCGGAACGCGGCCAGCGCGCCCGCGCCGAACCAGCAGATCTCGAACGCGGCCCGGGCCGCCCCGTGCAGCGGGTGGCCGGCCGCCGGGGCCGCGAACCGCCCCCACAGGAGGGCGAGCCCTGCCACCGCCACCACCGCGCCGCCGAGGCGCACCGCGCGCCGGGCCGGACGGGTCCACGCCCACCAGCCGGCCGCCGCGTACACCGCCAGCTCCGCCCCGAACGCCAGCACATCGAGCGCACCGACCGCGTGGAGCGCGTCGACCGCTGCCACGCCGCTCACCGGGCGACGACCCACCACGCGGAGACCAGGTGCAGGACCGCGAGCGCGCCGGCGCCGAACGCCATGCCGAGGTTGCGCTGCCGGAAGCCGATCGCCGAGTCGCCCACCTGGGCGACGCCCGACACCAGGAGCATCGGCCAGGCCACCGCCGCGTCGTCCGCCCACATCGCCGCGGCGGTGGCCAGCCCCAGCGGAACCGCCCGGGCCGCGTAGGCGCGGGCGTACACATGGGTGCCGAAGGTGACCGCCTCTCCCTCGGGCAGGCCAAGGCCGGGCCTGAACACCCCCACCACACTCGATCCGGCACTGACCAGTGCGCCCAGCGCGTTGGCCGCCAGCAGACCGTTCATTCCATCTCCCCCTGAATCATTCGAGCTGTGAATGATTTAAAGAGAGTACCGTTCTCGTCATGAGTGATGTCAAGGGAGCGGCCGCGCTGCGCGCCACACTGGTCTTCAACCTGGGCACCCTCGGCGCCCTGGCCTCCGACCGCTTCGCCGCCCGGGTCGAGGCGATCGGGCTCAAGCCGAAGCACGCCGGGCTGCTCGCCGCCCTCGACGCCGGATCCGCCGCCTCCCAGCAGGAGTTGGCCACCCGCCTGGGCGTCGCCCCCAGCCTGGTCGTGGCCCTCGCCGACCAGCTCCAGGAGCTCGGCGCGGTCGACCGTGTCCGCGACCCCGAGGACCGCCGCCGCCAGGTCCTCACCCTCACCCCCGAGGGCCGCCGTCTCCTCGCCCGCTGCGCGGAGGCCGCCGAGGCGGCGGACGCCGACCTGACCGCCGGCCTCACCGCCGCCCAGCGCACCACCCTGACCCGCACCCTCCGCACCCTCGGCGAACAACAGGTCCCGCACTAGCCCCGGCCTCTGCCTCGCCTTCCCCCTTAGGCTGCGTGATCCACATCGTTCGGGGGATCATGAACTTCACGCGATATCGCAGACCGTCAGCCTTCCTGCTGCTGGCGATGGCAGTCGTCCTCGGCGCTGCGGCTGTAGCCGGACTCGAGTCGGGCGGCGAGGGCGCGCTGGTCCTGCTGCTCGATCTCCACGAGTACGTCCTGTTGCTGGGGTGGCTCGCCCTGGCCGCGCTGACCGGGGCCGTCCTTTCGGGGTTCGCGAAGTCCTCGCTGCGCGTGTCACTCGTCACCGGGCTGCTCGTCATCGGCGCATCGACGTTGCTCATCGGTGGATTCGTCTCGGCGATGTCCGGCGGCTCGGACGAGGAAGAGAAAACCGAGTCGGCTCCCGGCCGCAGTGACCGTCGGCTGGTCGTGGTGCGGCGGAGCGGCTTTCTTGACCCTGTTTGGTGCGTTTACGTCTACCAGGGGAACCCGCCGCTGGAACGCCGCTGGAGTGTCGGCTGTTTCGACGGCGACTCCGAAGACAATGCACTCACCGAGACCGTGTGGACGGCTCCCGACCGGATTCGCATGACCACCGAGGGAGGCGCGATCCACGAAGTGAGCATCACCCCGGGTGGTCGGCCCGACCGGGTTGTCACCGTCGGCTAGTGACCTGAAGCCGGATTGGTCTCCACCCCGATCGATCGGCGGTTGGGGCCGCGTCGAGCCTCTGCCCGTCCCGGCTTCAGTAGATCCCGGCCTGCCTGTGGCGCGTGGGGTCGTCGAGGATCGCGCGGAGCCATGGGGTGCGGACGGCGGGCAGGCGGACGAGGGTGGCCCGGAAGGTTCCCGGGTCGACGCGGAACGGGAACCGGTAGCGCGGCGGGGCAGGCGGGTAGTCGTCGCGGAGGACGCCGGCGGGCATCCGGCCCGAGGTCGGGACGGGCAGGTACGGCTCGGGGAAGGTCATCGACTTCCACACCCCGAACGGCAGCGGGACCCGGTACGCGGACACGGAGGCGGCCGGGCCGACGGGGGTCCAGGTCCGTCCGGTCTGCGGATGGGTGGGGACGAGAAGGATGCCGGCGTCCGTGTCGGGGGCCGGCAGGCCGGGTCCGGCGAGGACGGCGCGCCGGGCCGGGGGGCCCGCGGGCAGCAGGGTGTCGAGGGCGCGTCGGAACACCTCGGCGGGCAGTCCGTCCGGGACGGTCACCGCCCGCCCGTCCGAAGCCACGAGGAAGTGGGCGAGGGCCCGGCCCGCCGCGGCTTCCCACTGGGGGCTCCACGTCGCCCACCACTGCTCCTCTCCCGGCCGAAACCCCCAACGGGTGATCAACTCGAAGGGGGCCGTGCCCTCCCCCGCCATCAGCTCCTCCCAGGAGAGCGGTGCCGGTTCCGCGCCGTCGACCGGGAGGCGGCGTACGGCGGTCGGGTCGAGCCACACGGCCTGCCAGAGCGAGCAGTCGTCGATCCGCGTCGCGACGAGTCGGCCGCAGGCCGCACACCCCATGTTCGGACCGCCCGCCCCGTCGAGACCGCAGCAGTAGCCACTGCCGCGGTTCTCCGGGACCAGGACCGTGCCGTGGGCCTCGCCCGGCGCGATGACGACCTCACCGGGCGGGTTGTCCAGCCCCCAGGGCTCCGGATCCACGGCGAACGTGCCGGGTTCCATGAGTACGGGGAGCTGGAGCCCGTTGCCAAAGCTCTGGCGAGCGTGGACCGGCAGATCGACCTGGGACAACGGGGCGGTCAGGGCGGCACCGCACCCCGCGCACACGAAAACGAACAAACGTCCTCCGTCGGGGAAACGGAGGCATCGTCGCATGCCGGCGCACGGCCGGCAGCCCATTAACTACGATGCAGAACATGGCCTGCCGCATCAGTGAGTTGATCCTCGACTGCGCCGACCCCGAGCGGCTCGCCGCGTTCTGGAGCGAGGTGCTCGGGTACGTGGAGATCGAGCGGGAGGAGGACGGCAGCATCGCCATCGGGCCGCCCGACGCCGGGTTCGGCGGCCCGCAGCCGACGCTGATTCTCAGCCCCAGCGACACCCCGAAGGCGGGGAAGCTGCCGCTGCACCTCGACGTGAACCCCACCGACCGCGACCAGGACGCCGAGTTGGAGCGTCTGCTGGCGCTCGGCGCGAAGCCCGCCGACGTCGGTCAGACGGGCGAGGAGAGCTGGCACGTGCTCGCGGACCCGGAGGGCAATGAGTTCTGCCTGCTACGGACCAGGCTCAAGCCGGTGTCATAGGTCGAGCTCGGCGCGGACCGTCTTGCCGACCGGCAGGCGGTCCAGGACGTCCCAGCGGGTCGCGAGCGCGTCGACGAGGAGCAGGCCGCGGCCCGTGTCGGAGAGCGGCAGCGGGGAGACGGGGCCGGGACGGCGTTCGGTGCGGGTGTCGGAGATGTCGACGACCAGGAGCACGTCCGGGGTGTACGAGAGCGAGAGCTCGAAGTCCCGGCCGGGGACGCGGCCATGGGTGACGGCGTTCGCGGCGAGTTCGGCGACGATCTGCGCGGCGGTGTCGGAGAGTGGCGTTCCGTACGCGTGCCCCCAGCGGTCGAGCTGGTGGACGGCGAGCCGGCGGGCGAGGCGGGCGCCGCGTGGGGTCGAGCTGAAGCGCTGGGTGAACACACGTACGGTGACCGGCACTTGGTGGGTCTGGTGGGGGGTCATGGGGCCAATGTGACGGCTCCGGGGGCGGGTTCCCAGGTCAGAAACTCGTACGCTCCGCAAGCGTACGACCTCGGAGGGTGGACAGTACTCATCACGGCCCGTGACGATAGGCGCACGAAGCACGAGGGAGGTGCGTGATGACAGACGGCGACACGGAACCGGAGACCTCGGACAGCCTGAAGGCGTTCGGAGAGGTGGTCAAGGCATTCCGCAAGCGGGCGGGGCTGACGCAGGAACAGTTCGCCCCGCAGGTGGGGTATTCCGTGGAGACGGTCTCGTCCGTCGAACAAGGACGGCGGTTCCCGTCCCCGAAGTTCGTGGACCGGTCGGAGGAGTTCTTCGACGCTTTCGGGGCGATCAAGGGTCCGGCGAAGCACCTGTCCCGGGAGCCCGTGGCCAACTGGTTCCGCCGTTGGGCGGCGCTGGAGGCGAAGGCGCTGTGCCTCTACACGTACGAGAGCAGGCTCGTGCCCGGTCTGCTCCAGATCGAGCCGTACCAACGCCTCCTCTTCGAGGAGCAGTTGCCGCCGTTGGGCGACGCGGAGATCGAGGAGAACATTCTCTTTCGCATGAAGCGGCAGAAGTTGCTCACCGAGCGGGTCAACACCTCGTACAGCTTCATCATCGAGGAGCACGTACTACGGAGGGAGACGGGCGGCCCGGAGGTCCACCGGGCGCAGATCGAGCACATCCTGCGCATGTCGGAGCGGCGCAACATCGAGATCCAGGTGATGGAGCAGAGGAGGGGACACCACGCGGGGCTCGCCGGCTCCATGCAGGTACTGGAGAGCCCCGACAATCGCTGGTACGGGTACGTCGAGGGGCAGGAGAGCGGGGTGCTCATCTCCGATGCCAAAGTCGTCGGCATCCTCCAGATGCGGTATGCCAGGATGCGGTCACAGGCTCTTACCCTGGAAGACTCCCAGAGCCTGTTGCGGCAGATGCGAGGAGCGACATGAGCACCACTGACCTGGCCTGGTTCAAGAGCAGCTACAGCAGCAGCGGCAGCGGCGACTGCGTCGAAGTGGCGCTCTCCTGGCACAAGTCCAGCTACAGCAGCGGATCCGGTGACGACTGCGTCGAGGTCGCCTCCTGCCCCACCACCGTCCACGTCCGCGACTCCAAGCGGCCCGAGGACGCCCAGCTCGCCCTCGCACCCAGCGCCTGGAGCGCGTTCGTCGGCGGCTGCGAGCAGCTCTAGTGGCCTACCTGGACGACCTGTTCTCCCTCTCCGGGCGCACCGCCCTTGTCACCGGCGGCAGTTCCGGCATCGGCAAGGGCATCGCGCGGGCCCTTGCCCGGGCCGGGGCGTCCGTCGTCATCGTCGCCCGGCGCGAGGCCGAACTGAAGGCGGCCGTCGACGAGATCACCGCACTCGGCGGCACCGCCGCCTGGGTGAGCGGGGACCTCGGGAGCCGTGACGGCGTACGGGCGGCGGCCGAGGCCGCCGTGGAGGCGCTCGGCGGCGAGCCCGACATCCTCGTCAACTCGGCCGGGATCAACCTGCGGCCACCGCTGTCCGACCTCACCGACGAGGTGTGGGACCGGACGATGGCGGTGAACCTGGAGGCGCCGTTCCTGCTCGGGCAGCGTTTCGGACCCGGGATGGCCGAGCGGGGCTTCGGGCGGATCATCCATGTGACGTCCCAGCAGGCGCACCGCGCGTTCGTCCAGTCCGGGGCGTACGGGGTGTCGAAGGGGGCCCTGGAGTCCCTGGCGCGTTCGCAGGCCGAGGCCTGGTCGCCGTACGGCGTCACCGTCAACACCCTCGTGCCCGGGTTCGTGATGACCCCGCTGAACGAGCGCCTGTCCTCCGACCCGGCCCGGGTCGCCGGTCTCGCGGCCCGCACCCTCGTCGGGCGCAACGGCCTCGCCGAGGACTTCGAGGGCGCCGCCGTCTTCCTCGCGAGCCGCGCTTCCGCGTACGTCACGGGGCAGGCGATCTTCGTGGACGGCGGGTTCTCCGTCCACTGAGTCCGCCGACGGGCGCCCCGGGGGCCGGTGGCGCTACTGCGCCGGCCCCTGCTCCCCCGGCCCCGCGCCACCCGAGAACCACTGCTCGCCGCCGTCGTTCTCGGGCGCGGCCTCGACCGGCATCTCCTGGGCCTGGGCCTGGGGCTGGGGCTGGGCCTGGGCGGGGATCTCCTGCGCCGGGACGGTGAGACGCGCCTTGAGGGCCGCGTTCTCGGCCTCCAGGTTCGCTATGCGCTTGCGCGCGAAGTAGAGCTCGACGACCGCGTCCTGGAACTCGGCGACCAGCTGGTCCGGGGTGAGCTGCACCATCGGTGGGGTTTCCTCTCCTGCGTTCTATGCGGGGGCGATACGGGTGGGGGATCCGCCGGAGCTGCGCCACCACAGTTCGCCGTTCTGGGCGTAGAGGGTGCCGCCGCCGTGGGCGGAGACGGTGCCGGTGGGCGGGGTCGTGGTGTTGCCGATCTCGACCGTGCCGTCGACGAGCAGGCCGGGCTTCACGGTCCGCTGGACGATGTGGACCTGCGCGCGCGGGGTGGCGCCGCGGTCGATGCCGATGCCGATCAGTCCGGTGCCCTCGACCGTGAGGTCTTCGAGGCCCTCGTTGTTGCGCAGGACGAGCAGAGCGCCCGTCGTGGGGCCGTGGGTCGCGGTGACGTAGATGCCCTGGGCGGCGGTGCCGGGCTTCGTGGGGTCGGTCGCGCCGGGGGTCTGGAGGTCGATGGAGAGCGCGGCGGCGTTGGCGTCGGAGGCGTCGGTGTAGCCGCGGTGCGCGATCTTCAGGGTGCCGCGGCCCGTCTCCGTACCGGACAGGTACATCGCCGACGTGCCGGGGTTGTCGGAGACGACGTTGAGCGCGACGCCGGTGCCGCTGGTGGCGGCCTGGTAGAGGGTCGCGGTGTGTTCGCTGGTGGAGGTCGTCTTGAGGAAGGCCGAGTTGATGCCGCTGTCGGTCGTGAAGCGGTCCGCGTGCACCTCGCCCGCGAACGTCTGCACCGGACCGGCCGCCTCGGCCTCCCCCGCCGTCGCTCCGACGGCCACGGTCACGGCTCCCGCCGTGAATCCGCCCATGAACAGTCTGCGTGTGACGGTCATGCGTTCTCCCCCTCGATGGCCTTGATCAGTCGATGCCTGCGCCATTCTGGCAGGGCCGTCGACGCGGGGGCGAAACGCCCGGGCCCCGGGCGGAGGAACCGCCCGGGGCCCGGTCGACCATCGAGAGTCGATCAGAAGATCAGCGCAGGTCGAACCGGTCCAGGTCCATGACCTTCGCCCAGGCCGCGACGAAGTCCGTCACGAACTTCCCCTTGGCGTCGTCCGAGGCGTACACCTCGGCGACGGCGCGGAGTTCGGCGTTGGCGCCGAAGACCAGGTCGGCGCGGGTGCCGGTCCACTTGACCTCGCCGGAGGCGTCGCGGGCCTCGAAGGTGGTCTGGTCGTCGCTGGTGGACTTCCACTCGGTGTCCAGGTCGAGCAGGTTGACGAAGAAGTCGTTCGTCAGCTTGCCGGGGGTCTCGGTGAGGACACCGAGGGAGGTCTGCGGCTGGGTGACACCCAGGACGCGCAGGCCGCCGACCAGGACGGTCATCTCCGGGGCGGAGAGGGTGAGCAGGTTCGCCTTGTCGACGAGCAGGTACTCGGCGGGGAGGCGCTGGCCCTTGCCCTGGTAGTTGCGGAAGCCGTCCGCGGAGGGCTCCAGGTTGGCCATGGAGTGGATGTCCGTCTGCTCCTGCGAGGCGTCGACGCGGCCCGGGGAGAACGGCACCTCCACCGTGACGCCGGCGTCCTTGGCGGCCTTCTCGACGCCCGCGGTGCCCGCGAGGACGATGAGGTCGGCGAGCGAGACCTGCGTGGCTCCCTTGGCGTTGAAGGACTCCTGGATGCCCTCCAGAACCCGCAGGACCTGGGAGAGCTCGTCCGGGTTGTTGACCTCCCACTGGTTCTGCGGCTCCAGACGGATACGGCCACCGTTGGCGCCGCCGCGCTTGTCGCTGCCACGGAAGGAGGAGGCGGAGGCCCAGGCGGCGGAGACCAGCTGGGTCACGGTGAGGTCAGAGCCGAGGATCTGCTCCTTGAGCGCGGCGATGTCCGCGGCGCCGACGGTCTCACCGGTGGCCTGCGGCAGCGGGTCCTGCCACAGCAGTTCCTCGGCCGGGACCTCCGGGCCGAGGTAGCGGACGACCGGGCCCATGTCGCGGTGCGTGAGCTTGTACCAGGCGCGGGCGAAGGCGTCCGCGAACTGGTCGGGGTGCTCGTAGAAGCGGCGCGAGATCGGCTCGTAGATCGGGTCGAGCTTCAGCGAGAGGTCGGTGGTGAGCATCGTCGGGCGGTGCTTCTTCGACGGGTCGAAGGCGTCCGGGATGGTCTCCGGGGCGTTCTTGGCCACCCACTGCTTGGCGCCGGCCGGGCTCTCGGTGAGCTCGTACTCGTAACCGAACAGGTTCCAGAAGAAGTTGTTCGACCACCGGGTCGGCGTGCTGGTCCAGGTGACCTCAAGGCCCGAGGTGATCGCGTCCTTGCCGACGCCCGTGCCGTACGTGCTCTTCCAGCCGAGGCCCATCTGCTCCATCGGCGCGGCCTCGGGGTCGGCGCCGACGTGGTCCGCCGGGCCGGCGCCGTGGGTCTTGCCGAAGGTGTGGCCACCGGCGATGAGGGCGACGGTCTCCTCGTCGTTCATCGCCATGCGGGCGAAGGTCTCGCGGATGTCGCGGGCCGCGGCGATCGGGTCCGGGTTGCCGTTGGGGCCCTCGGGGTTGACGTAGATGAGGCCCATCTGGACGGCGGCGAGCGGGTTCTCCAGGTCGCGGTCGCCGGTGTAGCGGGCGTCGCCCAGCCACTCGGTCTCGGGGCCCCAGTAGACGTCCTCGTCCGGCTCCCAGGCGTCGACGCGGCCGCCGCCGAAGCCGAAGGTCTCGAAGCCCATGGTCTCCAGGGCCACGTTTCCGGTGAGGACCATCAGGTCGGCCCAGGAGATCGATTTGCCGTACTTCTTCTTCACCGGCCACAGCAGACGGCGGGCCTTGTCCAGGCTCGCGTTGTCCGGCCAGCTGCTCAGCGGCGCGAAGCGCTGCTGACCGCTCCCGGCGCCGCCGCGGCCGTCGCTGACGCGGTACGTGCCGGCGGCGTGCCAGGCCATACGGATCATCAGCGGGCCGTAGTTGCCGAAGTCGGCCGGCCACCAGTCCTGCGAGGTGGTGAGCACCTCGGCGATGTCCCGCTTCACGGCGGGGAGGTCGAGGGCCTCGAAGGCCGCCTTGTAGTCGAAGTCCTCGCCGAGCGGGTTCGCCACGGCCGGGTTCTTCGCCAGGATCTTCAGGTTCAGCCGGTCCGGCCACCACTGCCGGTTGCCGCCGCCCTGCGTCGGGTGCGGGGCACGGCCGTGCGCGACCGGGCAGCCGCCCGTACCTTCGTGCTTCTGCTCAGACATCGGTCTTTCCTTCCGAACCATTCCGGCGTACACCCTCTTGGCTACTACTGGAGTCGATCCTATGCTGGACGCAGTCCAAGTCAATACGGCAACCGGACTCATACGGATTTACTCGCGCCGCACCACTCACACAGCAAGGCTGGTGACCATGAGCAACCTGCTGGAACGGCTTCGCCGACGCGGCTGGCGGATGACCGCCCAGCGGCGCGTGGTCGCCGAGGTCCTGGACGGCGAGCACATCCACCTCACCGCGGACGAGGTGCTCGCCCGCGCCACCGCGAGACTGCCCGAGATCTCCCGCGCGACGGTGTACAACACGCTGGGCGAGCTCGTCTCGCTCGGCGAAGTGGTCGAGGTGTCCGGCGTCGGCCGCGCCAAGCGTTACGACCCGAACGCGCACCGCGAGCACCAGCACCTGGTCTGCGCGGGCTGCGGCACGGTGCGCGACGTGCGCCCGGTCGGCGACCCGCTGGACGGCCTCCCGGAGGCGGAACGGTTCGGCTTCACGGTGACGGCGGTGGAGGTCACGTACCGGGGGCTGTGCCCGGTGTGCGGGGCGGCGGGGTCCGTGGATTCGGTGGCCGAAAACAGCTGAGCCGACCGGCGCGGGTCGCGCCGATCGGCTCAGGTGGTGGTGGAGCATCTCGCTCAGCTCTCGCTCAGCCTCAGCTCTCGCTCTCCTCCGGCTCCAGCCGGAGCGAGATCGAGTTGATGCAGTACCGCTGGTCGGTCGGGGTGGGATACCCCTCGCCCTCGAAGACATGTCCGAGGTGGGAACCGCAGCGTGCGCAGCGGACCTCGGTGCGGATCATGCCGTGCGAGGTGTCGGCGACCAGCTCGACGGCCTCGCTGTCCTTCGGGTCGTAGAAGGACGGCCAGCCGCAGTGCGACTCGAACTTCTCGGTGGACGTGAAGAGCTCGGCGCCGCACGCCCGGCAGGAGTAGACGCCCTTGGTCTTGGTGTCCGTGTACTCACCGCGGAAGGCCGGCTCGGTGCCGGCGAGCCGCAGCACCTGGTACTCGGACGGCGTCAGCTCGGCCTGCCATTCCTCGTCGGTCTTCTCGACCTCGTACGCCATGGGTTCGCTCCCTACTGCGAAAGCCGGTCCAGGATCTTCGGGCCCAGGTCGGTGACATCCCCCGCGCCCATGGTCAGAACCAGGTCACCCGGCTTCGCCATTCCCGCGACGACGTCCGCGACGGCGTCCTTCTCGTGCACCGGCGTGACGTCGGCACCGGCCGCACGGGCCGCGGCGACGATCAGCTCGCTGGTGATGCCCGGGATCGGGTCCTCGCGGGCCGGGTAGATGTCGAGGACGACCGAGGCGTCCGCGAGGGCGAGGGCGTCGCCCATCTCCTTGCCCAGCTCCTGGGTGCGGGAGAACAGGTGCGGCTGGAAGACGACGAGCAGCCGGGAGGCTCCGGCCGCGCCGCGCATGGCCTCCAGGTCGGCGGTCATCTCGGTGGGGTGGTGCGCGTACGAGTCGATGACCTGCACGCCCGCGGCCTCGCCCTTGAGCTGGAGGCGGCGGCCGACGCCGGTGTAGGCGGTGAGGGCCTGGGCGAGCGCGGCCGGGTCGATGCCGGCGCGGGAGCCGGCGGCGAGCGCGGCGGCGGCGTTGTGGGCGTAGTGGCGGCCGGGTACGGACACCGTGAAGGTGTGCTCGGCGCCGTCGAGGGCGACCGTGACCTCGCTCTTCATCCCGTTCGGGACGATCTTCAGGATGCGGGCGTCGGCGCCCTCGTCCTCGCCGACGGTGAGGGCGGTCAGGCCCTCGCGTCCGGCGACCCGGCGGGCCAGCTCGCGGGCGCCCGCGTGCTCGCCGACGACCAGGGTGCCGCCGGGGCGGATCTTGGCGGCGAAGGCCTCGAAGGACTCGTAGATCTCGTCCATGGAGGCGTAGTTGGCGTGGTGGTCCAGCTCCACGTTGAGCACGATCGCCACGCTCGGGTCGTACTTCTGGAAGCTGCGGTCGCTTTCGTCGGCCTCGGCGACGAAGACCTCGCCCTCGCCGTGCCGGGCGTTGGTGCCGGGGCCCGCGAGGTCGCCGCCGATGGCGTACGACGGGTCGAGCCCGAGCTCGGTGAGCGCGACGGCCAGCATCGAGGTGGTCGTCGTCTTGCCGTGCGTACCGGCGACGGCGATCGCGCGCAGGCCGTCCATGAGGGAGGCGAGCGCGTCGGAGCGGTGCACGACGGGGATGCCGAGCTCGGCGGCGCGGGCCAGCTCGGGGTTGTCGGCGCGGATGGCGCTGGAGACGACGACGGCGGAGGCGTCGTCGGCCAGGTGCTCGGCGGCGTGGCCGATGTGCACGGTGACGCCCAGGGCGCGCAGCGCCTCGGCGGTCGCGGACTCCTTGGCGTCGCTGCCCGCGACCTTGGCGCCGCGCTGGGCGAGGATCTTCGCGATGCCCGACATGCCGGCACCGCCGATGCCGATGAAGTGCGGCCGTTCCATGGCGGCAGGGATGGCGGGTGCCATGCGGTTCTCTCCCCGAGTGCGTCTTGTCGTCGTGCGTGTCGTTGCTTGAGAGGCCAAGCCTAGTGGTTCGGGGTGGGAGGGCCGGGCTCCGAGCCAGGCCCTCCCGATCCCAGGACCGTCGGTCCCTGTGCCGGTCGCCGCGTCAGTCGCTGTGTGCGAACAGCTTCAGGACCGGCACGCCCACCTTGTGGCGGGCCCGCGACGCCCAGTCGCGGTGGAAGAACTCCTCCACGTAGTGCGGAGCGGTCAGCACGATCACCTCGTCGGCGTTCGTCTCGTCGACCACCGTCTTCATCTTGTTCAGAGGGTGGTCCTCGACCACCTCTCCGACCGCCTCGCACCCGGCCGCTCTCAGCGCCTTCAGCGAGACCTCCAGGGCCTGCTCGGCGAGCGGCCGGGCCTCCTTGCCCTCGGGCTCGTCGCCCTCGCGGGTCGCTTCCTTCAGTTCGCCCATCGCGACGTCGTCGATGGCGCGCAGCAGTACATCGGCCTGGTCACCACGCGGCTGCATCAGAACGACGAACGAGACGCGCTCGTCACCGTGGAGCGTGGTGACGAAGTCCACGTCCGTCGACGTGAGCGGCTTCTCGATCATCAGAACGCTTGTGAACACCTCTGGAGCCCTTCTGCGGAAACCATCCTTCCCCGTGGCCACACGGGGATTGCGAGAGTGATTCTGCCCAGTCGACGCTAAGCGGAACGGCAAATTCCGCCCATTGTCAGATCCGACGGTAGCGGGTGAAGAGGAAGCCGTCCTGCTCCAGCACCGACGCCACGGCGAAGCGTTTCGGAACGGCGACGGAGGGACCCCCGGCGATCCGCTGCGCACCGCCCGCCGTCATGGTCGGGGAGAGCGTCAGACACAGCTCGTCGAGCACCCCCGCGGCCACGAACTGCCCGAGCAGACGCGGCCCGCCCTCGGTCAGCTGGCGCCGCAGCCCGCGCTCCGCGAGCGCCGCCACCGCGCGCTCCGGATCGATGCCCGCGCCCTCTCCGGCGATCACCACCTCCGCACCCGCGCGCTCGGCCTCGGCGCGGCGCTCCGGGGAGGACCCGGCGCCGGTGAGGACGAGGGTGGGGACGAGCGGCTCGGTGAAAAGCGGAAGCGAGAAATCCAGGTCGAGCGAGGCGGTCACCACCGCGATCACCGGGGCCGGGCCCTGGCCCGCCGCCGCCCTGCGGGCCGCGAAGGCGTCCCGCGCCCGGGCCGGGCGGTAGCCCTCGCTCCGTACCGTCTCGGCACCGGCGATCACCACGTCCGCCAGACCGCGCAGGGTGCCGAAGATCCGCATGTCGGCCTCGGAGGACAGCGGCTGCGAGCGGCCCTCGTGCTGGCCCGCGCCGTCGAGCGAGGAGACCATGTTGGCGCGCAGCCAGCGCCCGGAGGCGGCCTCCGGCGGGTACGCGTAGGCGTCGGCGAGCTCGTCGAGGGACCAGTCGTGGTCCGACCCGGCCTCCGTCGCGCTCGTGGCTGTCATGTCCGTCACAGGGAGCAGGCGTCGCATCCCGGCAGTCTGACACGGCGCTTACAGTGGACAACTGTGTCGACCCGTGCCCTGAGTGCCCTGTCAGAAGCCGATTCCGGCGGTTCCGGCGAATCCACCGGAACCGGTGGTACCGCCGGCTCCACCGGTACCACCGGTGCCACCGCTTCCCCCGATTTCATCGGAACGGCCCCGCTCTCGCTCTGTTCCCGAGAGCCCCGCGTCCCCGCCGACCGTCTGGTGGCGGAGATGGTGCCGCCGCCGCGGTTCGACTCGGTGCGCTTCGACACGTACATCCCGGACCCGAACCAGGCCAGCCAGATCGTGGCGGTCCGGGTCCTCGGCGACTTCGCCGAGGGGCTCGGCGGCGCCCACGCCACCGGCGCGGGCAAGCGCCGCTGGTTCTCGCGGGCCCCGAAGAAGCCCGCGGTGCCGGCCGGCCCGCGCGGGGTCTACCTCGACGGCGGCTACGGCGTCGGCAAGACCCACCTGCTCGCCTCCCTCTGGCACGCGACCCCGGCGGAGCCCTCGCTCAAGGCCTTCGGCACCTTCGTGGAGCTCACGAATCTGGTGGGAGCGCTGGGCTTCCAGCAGACCGTGCAGACGCTGAGCGGGCACCGGCTGCTGTGCATCGACGAGTTCGAACTGGACGACCCGGGCGACACCGTCCTGGTCTCCTCGCTGCTCAGCCGGCTCGTGGAGAACGGCGTGGCGCTCGCCGCGACCTCCAACACCCTGCCCGGCAAGCTCGGCGAGGGCCGGTTCGCCGCCGCCGACTTCCTGCGCGAGATCCAGGGCCTGTCGGCGCACTTCCGCCCGCTGCGGATCGACGGCGAGGACTACCGCCACCGCGGCCTGCCGGAGGCCCCCGCGCCGTACAGCGACGAGATCGTCACCAAGGCCGCGTACGCCACGCCCGGCGCCTCGCTCGACGACTTCCCGCATCTGCTCGACCACCTGGCCAGGGTGCACCCGAGCCGGTACGGGGCCCTGACGGACGAACTGACCGCGGTCTGCCTCACCGACGTGACGGCGGTCCCGGACCAGTCGACCGCGCTGCGGCTCGTGGTCCTCGCCGACCGGCTGTACGACCGCGAGATACCCGTACTCGCCTCCGGACTGCCCTTCGACAAGCTGTTCAGCGACGAGATGCTGAACGGCGGGTACAAGAAGAAGTACTTCCGGGCGATCTCCCGGCTCACCGCCCTCGCGCGGGACGCGAAGGGGCTGGTCTCGCAGTAGCTTGGGGCCATACCCCAGCGAAAGGGATACACATGGCCACCGTGCGTCACGCCCACACCGTCTGGCAGGGCGACCTCCTCAAGGGTTCCGGTGTCGTCACCCTCGACTCCTCGAACCTCGGCTCGTACGACGTCACCTGGGCGTCCCGCGCCGAGCAGCCGGAGGGCCGGACCAGCCCGGAGGAGCTGATCGCCGCCGCGCACTCGTCCTGCTTCTCGATGGCCTTCTCCAACGGCCTGGCCAAGGCCGGCAACCCGCCGACCCGTCTGGAGACGAAGGCGGACGTCACCTTCCAGCCGGGCGAGGGCATCACGGGCATCCACCTCACCGTGCGCGGCGAGGTGCCGGGCCTGGACGCGGACAAGTTCCAGGCGCTGGCGGAGGACGCGAAGAAGAACTGCCCGGTGAGCCAGGCGCTGACGGGCACGACGATCACGCTGACGGCGGAGCTGGCGTAGGCGGTACGGCGACGCTCACGCCGGGCGGCGCGAGGGGCGGGCGGCGTGCCGGGCGGCGTGCCGGGCGGTGTGACGGGCGGGCGGGTCAGCCCAGCCCGTAGCGCACCTCGGTGAGGCGCTCGGACAGCTCCCACAGGCGGCGGCCGGTCTCCGGATCGGTCGCCGCCTTCGCGTACGCGACCTGCTGGGGCGCGCCGCGCAGCTCGCCGGGCCCGTCCGGCCCGTAGAGGGCCCCGGCCTCGGCCTCCGGCGCGGTCGCCGCGTACAGCTGCGGCAGCGCGCCGCGCTCGGGGGCCTGGGCGAGCAGCGGGCCGAGGACCCGGCCGTACAGCCAGCGGACGAGGGCGACGGGGGTGTCGTTCTGGAGGTTGGTGGCGGTGTAGCCGGGGTGGGCGAGGACGCTGCGGACGGGGCTGCCGGCGGCGGTGAGGCGCCGGTGGAGCTCGTACCCGAAGACGGTGTTGGCGAGCTTGGCCTGGTTGTAGTGCCCCATGGGCGAGTAGCGCCGCTCGCCGTCGATGTCGTCGAAGCGGATCGTGCCCTTGCGGTGCTGGAGGCTGCTGACGGTGACGACGCGGGGGTCGCGGCCGGTGGCGGCGAGGCGGTCGAGCAGCAGTCCGGTGAGGGCGAAGTGGCCGAGGTGGTGGGCGGCGAACTGGAGTTCGTGGCCCTGGGCGCTGAGGGTGCGGGGCGGGGCCATGACGCCGGCGTTGTTGACGAGGACGTCGAGGCGGGGCCGTTCGGCGTGCAGCTTGGCGGCGAACTCGCGTACGGAGTCGAGGTCGGCGAGGTCGATCCGCCGGACGTCGAGCCGGGCGCCGGGCACCTCGCGGGTGATCGCGTCGGCGGCGGCGCAGCCCTTCGCCTCGTCGCGGACGGCGAGGACGACGTCGGCGCCGTGGCGGGCGAGCGCACGGGTGGTGGCGAGACCGAGGCCGCTGTTGGCCCCGGTGACGACGTAGGTCCGCCCGGTGAGGTCGGGGATGCGGGCGGCGGTCCACTTCGACTGCTCGGTCTCGGTCATGCGGCACACGCTGCCGCTCGTGTCACTTGGTGTCAAGTTCTTCGCCGAGTGACACAAGGGCGCTACGATCGGCACATGACGACCCCCGACGCCCCCGTCAGCCTGGCCGAGCGCAAGCGACAGCTCGTCGCGACCGAGCTGTCCGAGGCGGCGCTGCAGCTCCTCGCCCTGCGCGGCTTCGACGCGGTCACCGTGGACGAGATCGCGGCCGAGGCGGGGGTGTCGAAGCGGACCTTCTTCCGCTACTTCGCGTCCAAGGAGGACGTGGTCGTGCGGTTCCTGTCCGGGATGGGCGCCGACATCCACGCGGCGCTCGCCGCCCGGCCGGCCGGCGAGCCCGTGTCGGCGTCGCTGCGCCACGCCCTCGCCGTACCCCTGCTCGCCTGCACCGAGCAGCACCCCGACCACGCGGCCCGCGCACTGCGGGTGGTCCAGCTGATCCTGCGCACGCCGGCGCTGCTCGCCCGCTTCCTGGAGCGGCAGGCGGAGTGGCGCGAGGCGCTGGCGGGCGAGCTGGCCCGGCAGCGGGGCCTCGACCCGGCGGCCGACCTGTATCCGCGGCTCGCGGCGGGGACGGCACTCGTCGCCTTCCACACGGCGCTGCAGCGCTGGGGCGAGAGCGACGCGGCGGAGGATCCGCTGGAGCTGCTCGACAGGGCGTTCGCGGTGGTGCGACCGGCCCTTGACGCGCAAGATCAGTAACACGACACGGACGCACGAACGAACGGACGAACGGAAGGAAGGGCGGGCGCGCGGATGGCGAAGAAGAAGGACGGCCGGGAGAAGCAGCCCCTGCGGGAGCTGCTCAGGCTCCCGGTCGGGGAGCGCATCGATCTCGCCTCGTACGACGCGGGCGCGACCCCGCTCGGCCCGGACGGCAAGCAGGCCGGTCTCGCGGCCACCGCCGACCTGGGCCCGCGCCTGGCCGGCCTGCAGGAACGCCTGTACGCGGCGAGCACGGCGGGCGACCGGCGCCGGCTGCTGCTGATCCTCCAGGGCATGGACACCAGCGGCAAGGGCGGCACGGTCAAGCACGTCATCGGCAACTTCAACCCCTCGGGCTGCCGTATCCACGCCTTCAAGGCCCCGACGGAGGAGGAGCGCGGGCACCCCTTCCTCTGGCGGGTCACGAAGGCGCTCCCCCCGGTCGGCCAGGTCGGCATCTTCGACCGCTCCCATTACGAGGACGTCCTCATCGCCCGGGTCCGCGAACTGGCCCCGGCGGCCGAGATCGAGGACCGGTACGGCGCGATCGCCGGTTTCGAGAAGTCGCTCGCCGACGACGGCGTCACCCTCGTCAAGGTCTTCCTGCACATCTCGTACGAGGAGCAGCGCGCCCGGCTCCTGGAGCGCCTGGACAACCCCGAGAAGTACTGGAAGTTCAACCCGGGCGACATCGCGGAGCGGGCGCTGTGGCCGGCGTACCAGGAGGCGTACGAGATCGCCCTGGAGCGCTGCGCGACCGACCGGACCCCGTGGTACCTGGTCCCCGCCGACCACAAGTGGTACCGGAACTGGGCGATCAGCCGACTGCTCCTGGAGCACCTGGAGGAGTTGGATCCGCAGTATCCGGAGGCCGGCTTCGACGTGGCGGAGTGCCGGAAGCGCTTGCTCGCCCAATGATCGGATAATTTCCGTGGATGACCACTTCTGCACGAAGACTGTCGACACTTGCCCTGTTGGGTGTCGTACTCGTCGGCTGTAGCGGGGGCACGGCCGACACCCCGGCGCCCGCGAAACCCTCCGCACCGGCGAAGCCCGCCACGCCGGCCGGGTCTGCCGGGTCGGCCGATCCGGCCGCCGCGCCCGCCCCGCCCGCCCGCAAGGCACCCGTCCGCAAGGCCCCGCCGACGCTCGCGCCGGCGGCCGGCGGGCTCACCGCCGTCTACACGCACCGCGCGAAGAGCGCCGAGAAGGTCGTCGCGCTCACCTTCGACGCCGACATGACGGCCGATCAGGGCCCGCGCGCGGCACGCGGGGAGCACTTCGACAACCCGCAGCTCATCGCCACGCTCCGCCGCCTGAAGGTGGACGCGACCGTCTTCATGACGGGCCGCTGGGCCGAGGAGTACCCGGAGCAGGCGAAGTCCATCGGCAACGACGCCCGCTTCGAGATCGCCAACCACTCGTACAGCCACTACGCCTTCGCGGAGCCCTGCTACGGCCTGCCGACCGTCGCCCGCCCCGACATGGCCGCCGACGTCCAGCGCGCCTTCGACGCCTTCCGTGACGCCGGCGCCACCAACGTCGTCCCCTACTTCCGCTTCCCCGGCGGCTGCTACGACGACACCGCCCGCCGCGCCCTCGCCCCGGCCGGCGTCACCGCCATCCAGTGGGACGTGGTCAGCGGCGACGCCTTCGCCAAGGACGCGGACGCGGTCGCCGACCAGGTCCTCGACGGCGTGAAGCCCGGCTCCCTGGTCGTCATGCACTGCACCCGCAGCGCCGCCCCGGTGACGGAACAGGCGATCCGCCGCATCGTCCCGGAACTGCGCGCCAAGGGCTACCGCTTCGTGAAGGTCTCGGAACTGATGAGCCGGTAGGTCCAGGACGATTGCCCGGCGGGTCGGGCAGGAATGCCCCGCGCCCTCACTCGCGCCAGGCCGTGGCCCGGCATGCCAGGGCGACGGCCGCCGCCGTGAGGAGCAGGGCGGTCGTCGCGGCGAGCCAGGAGAGGGGGGCGGTGGTGGTACGGGCGGCGGTGACCAGGGCGGAGACCGCGGCGGCCGCCGGGGAGCCTGGGGTCACCAGGGCGAGCAGGGAGCCGAGGAGCAGGGTTGTGAGCGACCAGCCGCGGGCCGGGATCAGGGGGCGGGTGGTGAGGGTGCCGACGGCCGCGCCCGTCAGGACGCAGGCCGCCGTCGCGAGCAGGCCCGAGGCGACGGCGGTCGCCGGGTGCACGCCCCGAGGGTCGGTGAGCGCCGTGAGGGCGAGGACGGTGACGGCGCCGACGAGGAGGACCGCAATGGTCGCGGTGAGGACCGCCGCGACATGGGCGCGGTACCGGCCGGACGCCGCCGCGATCACCGTACGGGCGGCGGGCGGCTCCTGGTCGAGGCAGATCCGGACCGCCCAGGCCGCGACCGGGACCAGGCCGGCCGCCGCGTAGCCCAGGGCCCCGAGCACCGGTTCGCCCGCCTGGACGCCGACGCCCACGAAGGCCGCGTACAGGAGGAAGGGGGCCAGCCAGCGCTGGGAGCGCAGGAGCAGGGCGGCCTGGTAGCGGAGCAGCGCGCTCATTCCCGTACGCCTTCCATCGCTTCCTCGACGACACCCTCGATGTGCCAGCCGGCGTCAAGGAGCGACCGCAGCATCCCGTCCGAGCGGTCGGCGTCCGCCGTGACCCTCAGTCTGCCGTCGTCCTCCGGGCGCCGCTCCTCCAGCCGCGCACCGGCCGGGAGTTCCGTGCCTCCGGAAGCCGTGATGCGGATACGCGGAGCCCGCGCCGGCACCGGCACCGGCGCGGGCTCCGCGCGCGACACCCGGCCCGCCGCCACCTCGTACACCGCGTCCGCCTCGCCCGCGAGCCGCCGCGGGTCGTGGTCCACGAAGACGACCCGGCCGCCCGCCGCGACCCGTTCGCGCACCGCGCGGTCGAGTTCGGCGCGGGCGGCGGTGTCGAGGCCGGTCCAGGCCTCGTCGAGGACGAGGAGGCCCGGCTCGGCGAGCAGTGCCTGGGCGACGGCCACCTTCTGGCTGGTGCCCTTGGACAGCGCGGCGAGCGGGGTGTCCTCGTACCCGGCGGCGCCGAAGCGGGTCAGCCAATCCCCCGCCCGCGCCCGTGCCGTACGCCCGTCCAGGCCCTGGATGCGGCCGAGGTGGACGAGATAGCCGGCCGCGGTGAGCGGGAGGGCGGCGGGGAAGCGTTCGGGGACGTACGCGGTACGGGCCGGGCGGCCGGTGATCCGGCCCTCGCCGGGCGCGTCGATGCCCGCGACGAGCCGCAACAGGGTCGACTTGCCGCTGCCGTTGGCGCCCGCGCACCGCACCAGGGACGCGGCGGGCAGCGCGAGGTCCACCCCGCGCAGCACCCAGGGGCCGCGCGGGCCGTACCGCCGCCCGACGCCTTCGAACCTCAGTGGGACGCCTTCCTCATCAGTTGGAGACCTTCTGCGGGACCGCCTCGCTCGGGCGCACGATGACGAAGCCCTGGCCGTCCAGCCGCAGCTGGACCGCCTCGCCCGAACCGCCGCGGATCATCGAGCCGAAGGACTGCGAGCGGTGCAGCGAGGTCTGCAGCGCGGCGCTCCAGCCGACGACGGCGTCGGTGTCGACGAAGACCGGGGCCTGCGGGGTGACCGGGATGACGATGGGGTTGCCCTCGCACATCAGGGCCAGCTTGCCGTACCCGGTGAAGACGCTGTTGAACAGGCCGCCGCCGGTCATTCCGGCGCCCTTCACGGTCTTGATCTCGTAGTGCAGCGTGGCGTCGAAGCACAGCACGTTGCGGCCGTTGACGGTGAGCGCGTCGCCCTGCTCGACCTCGACGATGAAGCAGTTCTGCGCCTCGTGCGCGAACCAGGCCTCGCCCTGGCCGCGTACGGCCATCAGCGCCAGGCCCTCGCCCGTCACGGCGCGCTTGAGCAGCCCGCCGAGGCCCTGGCTCTTGTGCTCGAACTGCAGGTTCCCCCGGAAGGCGACCATGGAGCCCTGCCGGGCGTGCATCTCCCCGTTCACGGTGTACTTGACCGACTTGGCGTTCTGGAGGGTCATCCCCGGTATCGGCGCCGCCTCGGCGAGGAATTCCTTGTTGAAAAGATCGCTCTTCATGGCGGCATCCTGTCCCGGAACGTCCCGTTCCCACAAGGAAGGTGTTCATGGGGCGGTGGCAGACTTGCCGGGTGAGCAGCAACGACCCCCGCGACCGGACCGACGACGACCCCCGCGACGAGAAGCCGCAGTTCGTCCTCCCGCTCGTGGTCCGCATCGAGCGCGACGCGCCCCCGGCCCGTACCGACGCCCTGGAGACCTCGGCCCGCGCGGTCCTGGCGATCCTGTCCGACGAGCGCTCGGTGGGCGACGGCGAGTGGGCGCGGGCCATCGAGGACTGGCAGGACGCCCGCATCCGCAAGGTGGTCCGCCGGGCGCGCGGCGCGGAGTGGCGGCGTGCGGAGGCGCTTCCGGGCCTCACGGTGACGAGTGCTCAGGGCACGGAGGTACGGGTCTTCCCGCCGGTCCCGCTGGACGGCTGGCCCAAGGACCTGGCCCGCCTCCAGGTCTCCGGCACCGACCTGGAGGACCCGGCCGAACCCGGCCCGGTCCCGGCGGACGCGGCCGTCCTGTGGCTCAACCCGGAACTCGGCATGTCGGCCGGCAAGACGATGGCGCAGACCGGCCACGGGGCCCAACTGCTGTGGTGGCGCCTCTCCGACGCCGACCGCGAGACCTGGCGCGCCGCCGGCTTCCCCCTCGTGGTCCGCACCGCCGACCCGGCCCACTGGCGACTCCTCACCTCGGCCCCGGCCGGCCTGCCGGTGGTCCGGGACGCGGGCTTCACGGAGATCGCGCCGGGTTCGTACACGGTCGCCTCGGAGTACCCGGCCCTCGGGATCCGGGCAGCCGGCGGCGCCTGACGGGGCGGGCGAGGAACGCCCAGCGGCCGGAGGACGGTGTCGTCGTTCCTGGACTGCTCCCCTGGCGAGAACCTCAAATCAAGCTCTGAACGTCTCCTCCTCCGGATTCGGACCCGCGTTTCCGGGCCATCACGTCTGGGACCGAGTGACCGATCGAGGGGGAACATGATGGAAGGCACGGGGGACGGCACCCGGCTCGGGGTCGGGATCGGGTGGCGGCCGGAGATCGCGGACGCGGTCGAGGCGCTGCCCGGGGTCGACTGGGTCGAGGTCGTGGCCGAGAACATCTGCGCCGAGCACCTGCCCGACTCCCTGGTACGGCTGAAGGCGCGCGGGGTCACCGTCGTGCCGCACGGGGTGTCGCTGGGGCTCGGCGGGGCGGACCGGCCCGACGCCGGGCGGCTCGACGCGCTCGCGCGGAAGGCGGAGGCGCTGGGGGCGCCGCTGGTGACGGAGCACATCGCGTTCGTACGGGCCGGGGGCCCGGTGACCGCGACACCGCTCCTGGAGGCCGGGCATCTGCTGCCCGTACCGCGCACCTGGGAGGCGCTCGACGTGCTCTGCGAGAACGTGCGGATCGCGCAGGACGCGCTGCCCGTGCCGCTCGCCCTGGAGAACATCGCCGCCCTGGTCGCCTGGCCGGGCGAGGAGCTGACGGAGGGGCAGTTCCTGGCGGAGCTGGTGGAGCGCACGGGGGTGCGGCTCCTGATCGACGTGGCCAATCTGCACACCAACCGGGTCAACCGGGGCGAGGACCCGGCCGAGGCGCTCGCCGCGCTGCCGGTCGAGGCCCTCGCGTACGTGCACGTGGCGGGCGGCCTGGAACGCGACGGGGTCTGGCACGACACCCACGCCCACCCGGTGCCGCCCGCGGTCCTCGACGTACTCGCGGACCTGGCCGCCCGGGTCGCGCCGCCGGGCGTGCTGCTTGAGCGGGACGACCGGTTCCCGGCGCCGGAAGTGCTGGCCGCCGAGCTGGCGGCGATCCGTACGACGGTGGAGACCGCCCGGCCGCGCCCGCTGCTGATCGGCGCGGGGGCGAGGGTGTCGGGCGGCCCGATGCCCGTACGGCCCAGGGCCTCGGCTTCGGAGACGGAGACGGAGACGGAGACGGCGACCAATACGGTCCCGGCCCCGGCCACCCGTGTTCCGGCCCCCCGCGCCTCCCGCGCCGCCCGCGCCCCGCGCGCCGCCCGCCCCGCCGTCCCCGACGAGGTGGCCCGGCAGCGGGTCGGCCTCGCCGAGGCGGCGCTGCTGTCCGCGCTCGTCGCCGGAACGCCCGCTCCGGAGGGCTTCGACGTCAAGCGGCTCGGCGTGCAGAGCCGGGCGCTCGCGGCCAAGCGGGCGGACGTGGTCGCGAAGGTGGCGCCCGAGCTGCCGGAGATCCTCGGCGACGGGTACCGGCCGGCCTTCCTCGCGTACGCCCGCAAGCGCCCCATGGCGGACGGCTACCGGCACGACGCCCTCGACTTCGTCGAGGAGCTGCTCATCTCCGGCCGCCCCGAGGACCCGGCCGCGCGCACACGTCTGACCGCCTGGTGGCGGGAACGGGCGGGCATCCGGCCGCCCGGCCCCGCGGCCCGGCTCGGGCACCGGATCCGTACCGCCCTGGGGCGAGGCCCTCGGGCAGCAGCAGCTGAGGTGAGCAGCCGATGAACGCACTGGCCTTGGTCTACTACCTGGTCTTCGGACCGCTCGCCGCCGTCCTCCTGGTCAAGCTGACCCGGCTCCGGCGCACCCCGCCCGGCGGGGCGGTCCACGACCGCTACGAGGTGGCGTTCCTCAACGGCGGCCCGGCGAGGGTCGCCGACACCGCGATCACCGCCCTGCACGCGGACGGGCGGATCACGGTCGGCGGCCCCGGGATCGTGCAGGTGCTGCGGCCGACGGCGTACGACCCGGTCGAACGGGCCGTGCTCCAGGAGCTGTCGGCCGCCCCGACCGGGGCGCTCGGGCCGCTGCGGTTCGCCGTGATGCGGCACCCGGCGGTGCAGGAGACCGGCGACGCGCTCGCCGCGCGCGGGCTGATCATGGAGCCGAGGGAGCGCCGCTCGGCGGCGGCGTGGGGCGGCGTCCTCATGCTGCTCGGCTTCATGGCGACGGCCTTCGCCCTGATGTTCACGCTGGTCGGACTCATCGGCTCGGGGAGCCACGTGCCCTTCGTCCTGAAGGTCCTTCCGGTGCTCGCGGTCACGCTGACCGCGGCCGTGATGTGCGGGGTCGCGGCGCGGCGGCGGGTCACCCCGGCCGGACGGGCGGCGGTCGACGCGTTCGCCCGGGCGCAGGCCGTCGTGGACCCGGCCCTGCTCGTGGCCCTGCGGGGTCTTCCCGGGCTGCCCGACCCCCTGCTGCGCGAGCAGCTGGCGACGACGGCCCGCACCTACCGCCCGGCGAGCCCGCCCCGCCGCTCCTCCTCGCGCCACACCTCCGCGCGCCATGCCTCCGCGCACTCCTCCCACTCGTCCTCGTCCGACGCCGCCCTGATTCCCGTGATGTGGTGCGCGGCGGCGGCCGGCGGCGAGGGTGGCGGCTGCGGGGGCGGCGGGAGTTCGTGCTCCGGCGGCAGCTCCTGCTCCGGGGGCGGGGGCGTCAGCGGCTGCTCCTCGTCCAGTGGCAGCTCGTGCTCGTCCTCGTCCTCGTGCTCGTCCTCGTCAAGCAGTTCCTGCTCCTCCTCCAGCAGCTGTTCGTCCAGCAGCTGCGGCTCCAGCTCCTGACCGCGGACGGCCACCGGAGCGGATTCCGGTGGCGGGCCCGGCCCCGCTCCCGTACAAAAGGATCATGGTCTGGGTCCCGCTGTTCCTCGTCGCCCTCGTGGTCACCGGCATCGCCTGTGCGCGGGCCTGCCGGGACGCCGTCACGGCCGACCTCCTCGGGCAGCGGGCGACGCCGGACCTGACGGTCCTGGAGGCCGCGTACCTCGCGGGCGGGCCGCTGCGGGTCGCCGACCTGACCCTGGTGAGCCTGCACCGGGCACGCCTCGTGCTGCTCGCGCACACGGGGTGGGCGACGGTCGTGGACGCGGGCGGCGGGCGCGACGACCTCGAACGGGCGGTACTCGGCGCGATCGGACCGGACGGGCAGTCGCCGATCCCGGTCGTACGGCCGCTGGTCGCCGACGCGGCGGTCGTACGGGCGCTCGCGGACGGCCTGGTCGCACGCGGGCTCGCGCTCCCGGAGCCCGCGCGGCGCACGTCGGCGGCGGGCGCCCGGGGGCTGCGGGACGCGTTCCTGCTGACCCTGGGGCTCGGCACGGCGGCCGCGCTCCTCGTACCGGCGGGTGAACGGGTGCCGGTCCTCGCCTGGTTCGCGCTGCCGCTGGTAGCCGCCGGACTGTGCCTGCTCGTCGCGCGGGCCGACGCGCCCGGCTGCTGGGCCTCCCCCGCCGGGCGCCGGCTGCTCGCGGAGCTCTCGCCGCGCGACCCGATGACGGCGCTCGCCCGGCGGGGCACGGCGGTGCTCGAACCCGAGCTGCGTGCGGCCTTTCGGACACCCTTTCGGGTAGAGGACACCCGACACCTGCCGTAGATCCTTTACCCGGGCGGCGCCTCGCGCCGAACATGGCGCATGAAGTCCGCCGCGCTCGTGCTGTCCGCCCTCCTCACCACGCCGGCCGCGCTCACCACGCCGGCCGCGCTCTCCGCCCCGGCCGCCCTCGCCGCCGCGCCGCCCCGCGCCGACGCCCCGCCCGCCGAGAGCCGCGGCGTCGCCGTCGCCGCCCGCGCCGCGGCCGCCGAGGGGATCGTCTTCGGGCCGTGCCCGGCGGCGGAGAAGCTGCCGGAGCCGGTGGAGTGCGGCACCGTGCGCGTACCCCTGGACTACGCCCGCCCCGACGGCACCCGCATCCCGCTCACCGTGAGCCGGGTCAAGGCCTCCGGCCCGGCGGCCGGCCGGCAGGGCGCGCTCGTCTACAACCCGGGCGGGCCGGGCGCCTCCTCGACGTACTTCCCGCTGGCCGCCGGGCTCCCGGCCTGGCAGCGGATCTCCGCCGCGTACGACCTGGTCGGCTACGCCCCGCGCGGGGTGGGCCGGTCGGCGCCGGTGTCCTGCCAGGACCCGGCCGACCGTACGAAGGGCCCGACGCTCGCGCCGACGCTGCCGTCCGAGGTGTTCAAGCAGGAGCGGATCGCGCGCGCCAAGACGTACGCGCAGGGCTGCGCGCGCCGCACCGGCGCGGCCCTGCGCCACTACCACTCGCTGAACAACGCCCGTGACCTGGAGGTGCTGCGGGCGGCGCTCGGCGAGCGGCGGCTCACGTTCATGGGCGCGTCCTACGGCACGTACTTCGGGGCGCTCTACGCGACGCTGTTCCCGCACCGGGTGCGCCGGATGGTCTTCGACGCTCCGGTGAACCCGGCGCCGCAGCAGATCTGGTACGTGAACAACCTCGACCAGTCGCTCGCCTTCGAGCGGCGCTGGACGGACTTCCGCACCTGGGCGGCCCGGCACGACAAGGTCTACGGACTGGGCACGACGTCCGCCGAGGTGGCCCGGAGCTACGAGAAGGTACGGGCCGAGCTGGCCGCCGCGCCGGCGGGCGGGAAGGTCGGTCCCGGGCAGCTGCACTCGGCGATGCTGCAGGCGCTGTACGACGACCGGTTCTGGTCCGCGCGGGCGGGCGCCCTCGGCGCGTATCTGAAGGGCGATCCGAAGCCGCTGGTCGCCCAGGCGGGCCCGGCCGATCCGCCGCCCGGTCGTGCGGAGGGTGCCGAGGTCGCGGATCCGGGGAACGCGGGGGCCGTCTACACGGCGGTGGAGTGCAACGACGCGCCGTGGCCGGAGGACTTCGCGCTCTGGGACCGGGACAACACCCGGCTCGCGCGGCAGGCCCCGTTCGAGACCTGGGACAACGTGTGGGCGAACCTGCCCTGCGCGTACTGGAAGGGGCCGCGGCAGAAGCCGCTCGACGTACGGACCGGGGCGGGCGTGCTGCCGCCGGTGCTGATCCTGGCGGCCGAGCGGGACGCGGCGGCGCCGTACGAGGGGGCCCTGGAGCTGCAGCGCAGGCTGGGCGGTGCGGCGCTCGTGACCGAGCGGAACGCCGGGTCGCACGGCATCGGGGGCGGCCCGAACGCCTGCGTGAACGGCTACCTGGAGCGCTATCTGCTCGACGGGGCCGTACCGGACGCGGAAACGGTCCCTGCGGAAGGGACGCCGGTGCGGCGCGCGTCATGCGCGCCGCACCCGGAGCCGGACCCGGTGTCGCTGGAGCGGCAGGCGAGGCTTCGCCCGCCGTCTGATCTTCCGGGTCAAGGGGTCACCGCCCGGCTGGGCGCCGGGCGGTGACCGGGTCAACGGTGACGGGGGCCGTCAGGCCAGGCTCGCCACCAGGTCGGCGACGCTCTTGCGGCGGCCGGTGTAGAACGGGATCTCCTCGCGGACGTGCAGCCGCGCCTCGGAGCCCCGCAGGTGACGCATGAGGTCGACGATGCGGTGCAGCTCGTCGGCCTCGAAGGCGAGGATCCACTCGTAGTCGCCGAGCGCGAACGAGGCGACCGTGTTGGCGCGCACGTCCGGGAAGCCACGGGCCATCTTGCCGTGGTCGGCGAGCATCCGGCGGCGGTCCTCGTCCGGCAGCACGTACCAGTCGTAGGAGCGCACGAACGGGTAGACCGAGACGTAGTCGCGCGGGGTCTCGTCGGCCAGGAAGGCCGGGATGTGCGACTTGTTGAACTCGGCGGGGCGGTGCAGCGCCATGTTCGACCAGACCGGCTCCAGGGCGCGGCCCAGCTTCGTACGGCGGAAGAGGCTGTACGCCTCCTGGAGCTCGTCGCTCGTCTCGGCGTGCCACCAGATCATCACGTCGGCGTCGGCGCGCAGACCGGACAGGTCGTACGTGCCGCGGATCGTGATGTCCTTGGCGGCGAGCTGGTCGAACAGCTCCTGGACCTCGTCGGCGTAGCCGCTCCGGTCCTCGGGCAGAACGTCGCGCAGCTTGAACACAGACCACAGGGTGTAGCGGATGACCTCGTTGAGGTCCTTCGCCTTCTTACCGGCGTTCGGGATCTTTTCGGGCGCACTCATACGCCTATTCTCGCCCTTCACGATGCGTGCCCTGCACCAGGGTGGGTGGTTTTCGACGTGGCGATGATCTCGTCCGCCGCGCGCTCGGCCGAGGCGACGCAGGCGGGGATGCCGACGCCCTCGTAGACGGCGCCGGCGAGGGCCAGGCCGGGCAGGCCGGCGACGGCGGCGCGGATCCGCTCGACGCGGGCGAGGTGGCCGACCGGGTACTGCGGCAGGCCGCCGATCCAGCGGGTCACGGTGGAGGCGACCGGCCGGGCGGCGAGCCCGGTGGCGGCGGCCAGGTCCTTGAGGGAGACGTCGACCAGGTCGGCGTCCTCGCGGTGCGCCTGCTCCTCCTCGCCGTACCGGCCGACGGAGGTGCGAAGCACGAAGAGGTCGGGGGCGCCCTCGCTCACCCAGCGCCACTTCTGGCTGGCGAAGGTGGAGGCCTTGATGGTGTGGCCGTCGACGGGCGGTACCAGGAAGCCGGATCCGGGGAGCGCGGATCCGGGGAGCGCGGGGAGGTCGGCACGCCGGAAGGCGAGGGTGACCAGGGCCATCGAGGCGTACTCGACGGCGCCGAGCTCGGCGGCCGCGGCGGGGGCGTGGGCGCCGAGCAGCGCGGCGGTGGGCCCGGCGGGGGTGGCGAGGACGACGGCGTCGGCGGTGTACGTGCGCTCCGGGGTCACGACCTGCCAGCCGCCGGTCTCGCCGGTGCGGTGGAGCGCGGTCACGGGGGTGCCGGTCAGGATCTCGCCGCCGGCGGCGCGGATCGCGTCGGCGACGGCGAGCGGCAGGGTGCCGACGCCGCCTTCGAGGCCGGCGAAGGGGGCACCGCCGAGGCCGGACCCGCCGATCCCGGTACCGGCGCCGGCCGCGTCGGTCGGGGTGGCGGCGCCGGCCCGCTGCACGGCGCGGACGGCCTCGCCGAGGGTGGCGTGGGTGCGCGCGGCCTCGAAGAGCGCGGGGACGGCGGCCTTCATGGAGATGCGGTACGCGTCGCCCGCGTACACCCCGCCGAGCAGGGGTTCGACGAGCCGGTCCACGACCTCGTGGCCCATGCGCTCGGCGACGTACGCGCCGATGGCGATGTCGTCGCCGATCTCGGTCGGCGGGAGCTCGGCGTCGCGGCCGATCCGCTCGATCCCTTCGGCGGAGAGCAGCCCCTCGACGGCGCCGCCGTCGGCGGGGACGCCCATGACATGGCCCTTGGGCATGGGGATGAGCTCACCGCGGGACCAGACGGAGGCCGTGGTGGTGGCGGGGGCCTGGATCCGGTCGGCGAGGCCGACCCGCCGGGCGAGCGCGACGGCCTCGGGGCGGCGGGCGAGCAGCGACTCGGCGCCGAGGTCGACCGCGGCGCCGGCGATCTCCCCGGCGCGCAGCTTCCCGCCGAGCCGGTCGCCGCCCTCCAGGAGGGTCACCCGGGCGCCGGCGGTGACGAGGCGGTGCGCGGCGGCGAGACCAGAGATGCCACCGCCCACGACGACGACCACGGGACCGGCCGAGAGACCGCCCGCGGGGCCGGCCGCAGCCTGCTGTGCGTTCGCGTTCATGGGGCTCATGCTCATGGGACCACTCTCTCAAATCGCCCGGGTCGGCCCGGTCCGAGCCCTGGCCGAAGGGCCCGGGCCGAACGGCCCCTACCGGACAGGCTCTGCCGAACGGGCCCTGCGTCGTAGCGTGTTCGTATGAGCGAACGACTGGTGGTCATCGGGGGCGACGCGGCGGGGATGTCGGCCGCCTCGCAGGCACGCAGGCTCAAGGGGCCGGAGGAGCTGGAGATCGTCGCGTTCGAGCGCGGGCACTTCAGCTCGTACTCGGCCTGCGGCATCCCGTACTGGGTCGGCGGCGACGTACCCGTACGGGACAAGCTGATCGCCCGCAGCCCCGAGGAGCACCGGGCGCGGGACATCGATCTGCGCACCCGGACGGAGGTCGTCGAGATCGATGTCGCAGGACAGCGGGTGCGCGCCCGGGACCTGGAGTCGGGCACGGAGACCTGGACCGGCTTCGACAAGCTGGTGATCGCGACCGGCGCGCGGCCGCTGCGCCCGCCGCTGCCGGGCATCGACGCGCCCGGCGTGCACGGCGTGCAGACCCTGGACGACGGGCAGGCCCTTCTCGAGTCGCTGGCCCGGGCCAGGGGGCGGAGGGCGGTCGTGGTCGGCGCCGGTTACATCGGCGTGGAGATGGCGGAGGCGCTGCTCGGCCACGGCTTCGAGGTGACGGTCCTGAACCGGGGCGAGCAGCCGATGGCGACGCTCGACCCGGACATGGGGCGGCTGGTGCACGAGGCGATGGACGGCCTCGGCATCACCACCGTCGGTTCGTCGCCGGTGACGAAGGTCCTCACCGGTGCGGACGGGCGGGTCCGGGCGGTGGCGACGGACGCGGGCGAGTACCCGGCGGACGTGGTCGTGCTCGGTACGGGCGTGGTGCCGGAGACGGCGCTCGCGCGGGCGGCGGGGCTGCCGCTCGGCGCGTACGGCGGGCTGCTCACCGATCTGTCGATGCGGGTGCGCGGGCACGAGAACGTGTGGGCGGGCGGCGACTGCGTGGAGGTCCTCGACCTGGTGTCGGGCCGCGAGCGGCACGTCCCGCTCGGCACGCACGCGAACAAGCACGGCCAGGTCATCGGCTCGAACGTGGGCGGCGGGTACGCGACCTTCCCGGGCGTGGTCGGCACGGCGGTCTCGAAGGTGTGCGACCTGGAGATCGCCCGCACCGGGCTGCGGGAGAAGGACGCCCGCGAGGTCGGGCTGCGGTACGTGACGGTCACCGTGGAGTCGACGAGCCGCGCGGGCTACTACCCGGGCGCGGCCCTGATGACGGTGAAGATGCTCGCGGAGCGGCGCACCGGCCGGCTGCTCGGGGTGCAGATCGTGGGCCGCGAGGGCGCGGCGAAGCGGGTGGACATCGCGGCGGTGGCACTGACGGCCGGGATGACGGTCGAGCAGATGACCGCCCTGGACCTCGGCTACGCGCCCCCGTTCTCCCCGGTGTGGGACCCGGTCCTGGTGGCGGCCCGCAAGGCGGTGACGGCGGTCCGGGCGGCGGGGTGACAGCCGTCGGCGTCAGGGCGGCCTGGAGGTGATGGCGCCGGGCCGGGTGTGAGCACCGGGCTTGCCCGGGCGGGCGCCGGGCCCCGGGGCGGGGTGCCAGGAGCCGGGGCTGGGCCCGGGCTGCCTGTCAGCTCCGGGCTGCCCAGGCGGGTGCCAGGCGCTGGGGTGGCCGCCGGACGGCGGGTCCGGGCCGGACGTCAGGCGCCGGGCGCCGGATGGCCGGCGCCCGTGCCGGGGCGGGCTCTGCGGCTCAGCGGGCCGTGCGGGTGTGCACGTAGTCGACGAGCCGGGTCAGGGCCTCCGGGTCGGTGGTCGGCAGGACGCCGTGGCCGAGGTTGAAGACATGGCCCTCCAGGCCCTTCGCGGCGGCCAGGACCTCGTCCGTCTTGGCCTCTACGGCCTCCCGGGTCGAGAACAGCACGGCCGGGTCGAGGTTGCCCTGGAGCGCCTTGCCGGGGCCGACGCGGCGGGCGGCCTCGACGAGCGGGACGCGCCAGTCGACGCCCACGACGTCGGCGCCCGCCTCGCCCATGAGGCCGAGCAGCTCGCCCGTACCGACACCGAAGTGGATGCGCGGGACGCCGTACGAGGCGACCGCGTCGAAGACCTTCGCCGAGGCCGGCATGACCGAGCGGCGGTAGTCGGCCGGGGCGAGGGCGCCGACCCAGGAGTCGAAGAGCTGGACGGCGGAGGCGCCGGCCTCGATCTGCACCTTGAGGAAGGCCGAGGTGATCTCGGCGAGGCGGTCGAGCAGGTCGGCCCACAGCTGCGGGTCGCCGTACATCAGCGCCTTGGTGTGCTCGTGGTTGCGCGACGGGCCGCCCTCGACGAGGTAGCTCGCGAGGGTGAACGGGGCGCCCGCGAAGCCGATCAGCGGGGTGGAGCCGAGCTCGGCGGTGAGCATGCCGATGGCCTCGGTGACGTAGTGCACGTCCTCCGGCGTGAGGTCGCGCAGCCGGGCCAGGTCGGCGCGGGTGCGGATCGGCTCGGCGACGACCGGGCCGACGCCGGGCTTGATGTCGAGGTCGACGCCGATGGCCTTGAGGGGGACGACGATGTCGCTGAAGTAGATCGCCGCGTCGACCTTGTGCCGGCGGACCGGCTGCAGCGTGATCTCGGTGACCAGCTCGGGCCGCATGCACGACTCGAGCATGGGGATGCCCTCACGGACCTTGAGGTACTCGGGCAGGGACCGGCCCGCCTGCCGCATGAACCAGACCGGCGTGTGCGGCACGGCCTCCCGCCGGCACGCCTTGAGGAAGGCGGAGTCGTACGTCTGCGGCTGGTGCTTCGGCTGCTGCCCCTCGGGGCCGTGGTTGGCGCTCACGCCCAGAATCTTCGCATGTGGCGAGAAGCCGCTCGCCCGGCCCGGGTGTCCCTCCCCGCACGCGGGCCCGGTTCCGCCTACTCTTCCCCGCATGGCTGCGGCTCAGGGACATTTTTCCGATCATTCCGACGGCATTCGAGGGACGAGGCAGACGGCGGGCGACAGGGTGAATCCCGGGATGAATCCCACGGATCCGAAGGGGCGGGAAGGGCGGGATGGGCGGGAGGCTCGGGAGGGACGGGCGGAGCCGGACCCGGTGCCGCCCGCGTTCCGGCGCGCGGTCGAGGGGCTGCGCGCGGCCCGGCTGCGACCGGAGATCGAGGCCGACCCGACCCGGCCTCCGCAGCGGCTCGCCCCGCACGCGTACGCCCTGGAGGCGGCAGTGGTGGCGGACGGGGAGGACCTGGCGGACGGGCGGCTCGTGCTGCTGCACGACCCGGCCGGGCACGAGGCGTGGAAGGGCACCTTCCGGCTGGTGACGCTGGTACGGGCGGAGCTGGAGCCGGAGATGGCGGCCGACCCGCTGTTTCCCGAGGTGTGCTGGTCCTGGCTGACGGGCGCGCTCAAGGCGCGGGGCCTCGCGTACGGGGAGGCGAGCGGCACCGTCACCATGGCGGGCTCCCACTATTTCGGGGGACTCGCGGACCGCCGCCCGGCGACCCAGATCGAGATCCGGGCCTCGTGGACGCCGCAGGAGGGCCCGGGCGGGGCGCCGGACACCGGGACGCATCTGGCGGCCTGGTGCGACCTGCTGTGCCAGGTCGCGGGCCTGCCGCCGGCACCGGCCGACCTGGGTACGGGCCCGGGCACGGGACCGGGGGCGGGGACGACCTCGGGCGCGGGTGTGGTGTCGCTGCCGCAGCGACGGGGGCCGCAGCAGGCGTAGGACGCGCGCCGGGACGGGGCCTCGGGGGTGGCGCACGACGGCGGCGGGTTTCGAGCGAGGGCGGGTTTCGAGGCGCGGTTCGAGGCGGGTTCCGCCGAGAGCGAGGGGCGCTTTTCGGACAGATTCGGTCGCGTCGGGGGCGGGGCCGGAGCCCGTTCGGACCCGAAGGGGTGTCGTACGGGCGTCGAACGCCCCGCGCGCGTTCCCTCGAAAGGATCGTGGGTGCGTGAGGCTCGTACGATGATCGATCATGCGTCCGAATTGCCCCAATTGTTACTCACCAAATCGTGATCTTTCTCTAAAGGCGGGCGGTCCAGCTGCCGAAGGAGTCAGTGACCCCTTCACTGCACGGGTTCGCCCCCCGGCTTCTTCCCCGAGCCGGCTCCGTCCCGCACCTTCCCCAGGAGGCCTGGTGTCCGTTCTCCTCGAGCAGCCCGCAAGCCTGGTCGCCTACCGCCCGAACAAGCCGACGGCCATGGTCGTCGTGGCCGACCCGCGCGTCCGCTCCACCGTCACCCGCCACCTGTGGGCGCTCGGGGTGCGTGATGTCATCGAGGCGTCGTCCATCGCGGAGGCCCGTCCCCGCGTCGGCAATCCGCGCGACATCTGCGTGGCCGACGTCCACCTGCCCGACGGCAGCGGTCTGACCCTGCTGTCCGAGACCCGCGCGGCGGGCTGGCCCAACGGCCTCGCCCTCTCCGCCGCCGACGACATCGGCGCCGTGCGCAACGCCCTCGCCGGCGGCGTCAAGGGTTACGTCGTCACCGGCACCCGCACCAACATCGGGCACCCCACCCGCCCCGGCGCGGCCCCCATCGGCGCCGCGGCCGCCCGCCTCGGCCACCGCCGCCCCCCGGGTGCCCCGAGCCACCCGGGCGGCTACCGCGAGCTCTCCGGCCGCGAGGTCGAGGTCCTGCGCCTCGTCGCCGAGGGTCAGTCGAACAAGGCGATCGGCGTCTCCATGGGCCTGTCGGCCCTCACCGTGAAGAGCCACCTGGCCCGCATCGCCCGCAAGCTGGGCACCGGCGACCGCGCGGGCATGGTGGCGGTGGCCCTGCGCACGGGGATCATCCACTGAGTCGCAGGACCCGCTCCCCGGCAGGTCCGAACGGCGGATGCCCGGCGACGGAACGTTCCCTCTGAATGTTCCGTCGCCGGGCGCTTGCCATCGACGGATACCCTTGACAGGTGACCGACGCCCAAGACACCGCGAGTGACACCGCACTGCGAACCACCGGGGGCGCCCCCTCGGACGAGAACGTCCCTCCGCGTGGGCTGCCGATCCCACTGCTCGAACCCCGGGAGGGGATTCCGCCCGTCGTGGCGACCGACGAGGCCCTGGCCCAGGTGGTCGCGGCGTTCGCGACCGGACGCGGGCCCGTCGCCGTCGACGCCGAGCGGGCGTCCGGCTATCGCTACGGGCAGCGCGCCTATCTCGTACAGATCCGCCGCGAGGGCGCGGGCACGGCCCTGATCGATCCGGTGGGGTGCCCCGATCTGTCCGGTCTCGGCGAGGCGCTCGACGGCACCGAGTGGATCCTGCACGCCGCGACGCAGGACCTGCCGTGTCTGCGGGACATAGGCATGCTGCCGACGCGGCTCTTCGACACCGAGCTGGCCGGGCGGCTCGCGGGCTTCCCGCGGGTCGGCCTCGGGGCGATGGTCGAGTCGGTCCTCGGTTACGCCCTGGAGAAGGGTCACTCCGCCGTCGACTGGTCCACCCGGCCGCTGCCCGACCCGTGGCTGCGGTACGCGGCGCTCGACGTGGAGCTCCTGGTCGACCTGCGCGACGAGCTGGAGAAGGAGCTCGACCGGCAGGGCAAGCTGGAGTGGGCCCTTGAGGAGTTCGACTCGATCGCCTCGGCCCCGCCCGCGCCGCCGCGCAAGGACCCCTGGCGCCGTACGTCGGGCATGCACAAGGTGCGCCGGCGCCGTCAGATGGCGGTGGTACGGGAGCTGTGGACGACCCGTGACCGGATCGCCCAGCGGCGCGACGTCTCCCCCGGCAAGGTGCTGAGCGACGCGGCGATCGTCGAGGCCGCGCTCGCGCTGCCGCCGAACGCGACCGCGCTGTCCGCGCTGCCCGGCTTCGGGCAGCGGATGAGCCGGCGGCAGCTGGAGCAGTGGCAGGCGGCCGTGGACCGGGCGAAGGCGCTGCCGGACGCGGAGCTGCCGCAGCCGGGGCAGCAGCCGGCGGGCCCGCCGCCGCCGCGCGCCTGGGCGGACAAGGACCCGGCGGCCGCCGCGCGCCTCTCCGCGGCCCGCGCCGCGGTCTCGGCGCTCGCGGAGCAGCTGCACCTCCCGCAGGAGAACCTGATCACCCCGGACACGGTCCGCCGGGTCTGCTGGGAGCCGCCGTCGCAGGCGACGCCGGACGCGGTCGAGGCGGCCCTCACCGGCTATGGCGCCCGTTCCTGGCAGGTCCGCCTGGTGGCGCCGCTGCTGGTGCAGGCGCTGCGGTCGAACGCGTAACGCGACAGGAAGAGCCCCCGGCGCCTCTGGTGAGGCGCCGGGGGCTTCGTCGCATGTCCCGGCTCCGTGTTCCGGCTCCGTGTCCCGGTTCTGTCACCACTTGGTCCACGCCGTTTTGAACACGCTCAATCGCCGCTAGCGTCCTGAACATGATCAAAAACAAGCGCACGACGAACGGGTACGAGGACTGGGTCGACGCCTTCACCACCGAGCGCGCCCGCCGCGAGGCCCTGGGCGACCCCGACTGGGCACGCGGCGCCCGGCTCCCGGCCGCGGTGATCCGCAGCGTGCAGCGTTTCCAGGTGGGCGAGGACGGCGACGGCGCCCAGCTCAGGGCGAAGGCCCGCCGGGCGGGCGACCCGGTCTACACCGAGGCGGTCGCCCTGTTCGTCGCCGAGGAGCAGAACCACGCCCGTCTTCTGGCCCGTCTGCTCGCGGCGGCCGGCGCCCCGACCCTCGCCGGCCACTGGACGGACACCGCCTTCGTACGCCTCCGCCGCCTGCTCGGGCTGCGCATGGAGCTGCTCGTCCTGATGGTCGCCGAGGCGGTCGCGCTCCCCTACTACCGCGCCCTGCGCGACGGCTCCCCGGACCCGCTGACCGCCGAGGTCGCCGCCCGCGTCCTCGCCGACGAACAGCGTCACGTCCCCTTCCACTGCCGCCGCCTGCGCGAGTCCCTGGCCCCCTTCCCGGCCCTCGCCCGCCGCGCCGCCACCCTCGCCTGGCAGGCCCTCCTCACCGGCGCCGCCCTCGTCGTCGCCCACGACCACGGCCCGGCCCTCCGCACCCTCGGTCTGCGCCGTACGGCCTTCGTCCGGGCCGTCCTGCGGGACTCGCGGGCGATGGCGGCGGCGATGGACGGGCGGGCGCCTCTGCCGGATCACTGACCCGACCGGCCCCCAGCAACTGCGCGAGCACGCCCGCGGCAGCCCGACGGCGGGCCGGGCGCGCGGACCAGACACCCGGCAGCGCGACGGCCGCCAGGAGGAGTGCGGGCCAGAGCCCGATCAGGCTCAGCGCCAGCACCATCGGCCAGGACGACATGGCAGCGGAAGTCCCGCTTGACCCTGAGGGTGTGCCGCTCGTGCCCGTCGAGCAGGTACATCGTTCCGGGCACGATGGTGTAGGTCCGGCCGGTC